>CALKYL010000086.1 GCA_938003515.1 uncultured bacterium | reverse complement strand
GCTGCGGCCACGGCGGCGGCCGGCGCCGCGCGGCGGGCCCGCGGCCCGGCGGGGGTCGGGCGGGACGACGGAGGTTCGGGGTCCTCGGCGGCGCCTTCGGGAACGGGATGGGGGGCCGTGGGGCCGGGTTCGGGACTGGCGGCGGCGCTGGGCACGGGAGCGAGCAGCATACCGGGGCGGGGGGAGCGCTGGGGCAGCTTTCCGGCGGCTCAGGACGCCTCGGGCCGGGCGTCGGGCGGCGCGTCGGGCGGCGCGTCGGGCACCGGCTCCTCGACGTCGGCCGAGAAGCGGTTGCGGCCGTATCCCTTGCTGGCGTAGAGCGCTCGGTCGGCGCGGTGCAAGAGACCCTCGATCGTGTCGCCGCGGCGGTGGCTGGTCAGGCCGATCGACACCGTGATCGGCATGCCCATCTCCTCGCCGCGGGCGTGCACGGCCGTGAACACGCGCGTCGCCAGCACGGTCGCTTCGTCCGGGGTCGTGTCCGGCAGCACGACCAGGAACTCCTCGCCGCCGAAGCGACAGACCGTGTCGGAGCGCCGCAGCGTCGCGCGCAGCACGTCGGCGGTCGCCTGCAGCGCGACGTCGCCCTTCAGGTGGCCGAGCGTGTCGTTGAGCCGCTTGAAGTGGTCGAGGTCGCACATCAGCACGGTCAGCGGCCGCTCGTCGCGCTCGGTGCGCGCGATCGCCTGCTCGAGCGACAGGATGCCCATGCGGCGGTTGAACAGGCGCGTCAACGGGTCGGTCAGCGCGTACTTCTGGGCGCGCTGCCGCCGCCGCCGCAGCAGCAGGTTCTGGATCAGCAGGGAGCCGGTCATGCCGAGCATCGTCGCCAGCGTGACGTCGCGCTCGATGTCGAGGCCGATCAGCGTCAGCGACCGGTCGAGCAGCAGGAAGGCCGGCGTCGCGAATTCGCGGTTCAGCGGGATCGCGAGCAGCTCGTCGGTCGACAGGCTCGCCAGCAGGCCGCCGGGCGAGGTCAGGTAGGCGCGCAGGTGCGCCGGCCGCTCGGCCGCGAGCGCCTCCCGCAGCGAGGCCGCCTCGATCTCGGAGACCTGCAGCTGCCGGCGCACCAGCGGCCGCGCCGACGAGTCGGCCTTCGAGCGCAGCACGAGCCGGCGCTCGTCGTCCTGCCAGCGCGCGAAGAACGCGCGGTCGTAGCCGCCGTAGCGCACCGCGGCGGCGGTCAGCGCGGTGATGATGCCGCGGTAGCTGTCGGAGCGCGTGCAGCCGAGGATGCTGAGCACGACGTCGTCGAGGCCGCCCTCGGCGGGCGCGAACAGCGGCGGCAGCGTGCCCTCGCGGGCGAGCTCGCTGTCCGGGATCTCCGGGTCGAACCCGAACGAGCGCATCGCGCCCTCGTACTTGCGGCGCAGCTGCTGGGCGACCAGGAGCTCCGTCTTGTCGACGCTCGCGATGGCCTTCATCAGCCACGCGTCGCCGTCGGCGCCCGGGTGGCGGTAGTCGGCGAGTTCGGCCATCAGCTCCGCGGCGCGGATCAGCGACACCGGGTCGGGCGGGTCCTCGGTCGAGGTCGCCCGGTCGCCCATGTCGATCGCGAGCATCAGGGAGACGAGCGGCGCCGGCAGCTGCCAGTGCAGGATCCAGTCGGTCGAGGCCGTGCCCGACGGGCCGTTGGCGTCGCGGTCGAGCCACGAGAGCCACTCCGGCAGGTCGTGCACGAGGCCGAGCAGGTAGGCGACCTCGGGTTCGAGCAGGCCGGTGCGCGCCGCGAGCTCCTCGGCGGCGATCGCGGTCGCGACCGCGTGCCGCCACAGCTGCTGCAGCTCGGCGGCGTACGGCACGGCGATCGCCTCGCGCAGGAACAACCGTTTCGAGAGCGTGACACCCAGGCTGCGCACCATGCCGCGCACGGTCGGCAGCACGTTGCCCTGCCGGAACACGGCGGCGTTGGCGGCGCGCAGGCCGCGCACGACCGCGAGCGGGTCGAGCTTGAGGATCGCGACCAGCTCGTCCTCGCCGAGCTCGAGCTCCTGCAGGACGCGGCCCAGCCGGCGCTGCAGGTCGGGCATCGCGAGCACCGACGGGAGCAGGCGCAGCGGATTGCCCGTCGGAGAGGACGAAGGAGCGTGGGTCACGTGTG
This sequence comes from uncultured bacterium, assembly GCA_938003515.1. The sequence goes on along the minus strand of CALKYL010000086.1, from coordinate 4,420 downwards.
GCGGGCCGTTCCAGCTCTGTTCGGCTCCGCACGGCCCGGCGCTCAAGCGCGCGCCGCCAGGCGGTCCCGCTTCGGATCCCGCGGCGCCATCGGCGGGGTCGAAGTCCTTGGAATCGACATGTTTGGAAACGGGACCACCCGCCGCTGGGACGTTTTTGCGACCCCGCGGCCCGCCCTTCGCAAGGGTCAGATGCCATGACCTGCTCCCCCTCGCAGACGGCGAACCGCTCGGCCGCGTCCCCCGAGCGTGAGCGACTTCGCACACAATGCCTGGCGCTCGTGCGGCGCTCGGGCGGCGGCGAGGAGCCGCCGTGGAGCGACGACGCCGGCCTCGCCACCCTCCTGATGGACGCCTTCCGCCGCACGGGGGACCGCGACGTCTTCGAGGCCCTGATCCGCTGGGCCGGACCCGGGCTGCGCGCGCGCGTGCGCTCGCGGCTGCGCGTGCTCGGCGTGCCGCTCGATCCGAGCGAGGTGTTGCAGGACGCGATCGTCAACGTCTACCGCTACCCCGATCGCTTCCTGGCCGCGCGGCCGGGCGCGTTCGCCGCGTGGTCGTCGACGATCGTCGACAACGCGATCCGCCGCCACCTCCGCCAGGGGCGCCGCGAGCTCGGCGTCGCGCTGCGCGACCCGGAGCTCTTGCAGGAGCAGGCCGACGCGACGACGAGGGAGCCGAGCCGCGAGGTCGAGGACGACGAACAGTGCCGCGCGACGGCCGCCGCGTTCGGCCTCGTGCTGCAGGCCTACCTGATCGCCTTCCAGCGCCTCGGCGCGCGCGAGCGCTTCGTGCTGCAGATGGTCGAGGTGCGGCAGATGCGCTACGCGGAGCTCGCCGGCGTGCTCGGCATCCGCCCCGAGGCCCTGAAGATGGTCGTGTTCCGGGCGCGCAAGCGCGTGCACGACCGGCTGCAGCGGCTGCTCTCGGGCGCCCCCGGCCGCCGGGAGCGCGCCCACGCGCCCGCCGTCGCCTGAAGCCGGCGGCGCGCGCGGCCTTTCGCGCGGCCGGGCGTTCGGCGATCCTGCGTCGATGGCCGAAGCCGTCGACCGCCTGTTCGTGCACGTGAAGGAGCTGGTGACGCTCGCGGACGGGCCGCCGACCGGGCCACGGCGGGGCGACGCGATGCAGCCGCTCGGGGTCGTCCCCGACGCGGCGATCGCCGTCAAGGACGGCCGCATCGTCGCCGTCGGGCCGACCGACCGCATCACCCGCGACCATCGGGCGCCCGAAGAGCTCGACCTCGGCGGCTTCGTCGTCGTGCCGGGCTTCGTCGACTGCCACACGCACCCGGTGTTCGCGGCGACGCGCGAGCGCGAGTTCCACATGCGCTGCGCGGGCGCCGACTACATGGCGATCGCGCAGGCGGGCGGCGGCATCCTGAGCTCGATGCGCGCCGTGCGCGCCGCCTCCCTCGAGGAGCTCGTCGCGCGCACCGAGCAGCACCTCTGGGGTTTCCTCGAACACGGCACGACGACGATCGAGGCGAAGAGCGGCTACGGCCTGTCGCTCGCCGACGAGCAGAAGAGCCTCGACGCGCTCGCGCGGGCCGGCGAGGCCGTGCCGCTGACGATGCGGCGCACGTTCCTCGGCGCGCACGAGTTCCCGCCCGAGTACCGCGACCGGCGCGACGACTACGTGCGGCTCGTGTGCGACGAGATGATCCCGGCGCTCGCGCCGATGGCCGACTCGTGCGACGTGTTCGCCGAGCCCGGCGTGTTCGACCGCGCGCAGAGCGAGCGCGTCTTGCGCGCGGCGCTGGCGGCCGGCATGCGCCTGCGCGTGCACGCCGACGAGATCCAGCCGATGGGAGGGGCCGAGCTCGCGGTCGCGCTCGGCGCCGACTCCGCCGACCACCTTGGCCGGATCTCGGACGAGGGCATCCGTGCGCTCGCCGCCAGCGACACCGTCGGCGTCTTGCTGCCCGGCACGATCTTCTTCCTCGGCAAGCCGCACTACGCGCCGGCGCGACGCATGATCGAGGCCGGCTGCGCGGTCGCGCTCGCGACCGACTTCAACCCCGGCTCGAGCCACACGCAGTCGATGACGCTGATCCACACGATCGCCTGCACGCAGATGAAGATGTCGCTCGCCGAGTGCCTGGTCGCGTCGACGATCAACGCGGCGTTCTCGCTCCAGCTCGATCACGAGGTCGGCACGCTGCACCCGGGCAAGCGCTGCGACCTGTGCGTGCTCGACCTGCCGAGCCACGAAGCGCTCGGCTACGCGTTTGGCGGCAACCCGGTCGCGATGACGATCGCGAACGGCGTGCCGATCGTCGCCAACGTCGCCGACAGGGAACCGGACTGGTTCGCCGGCGGCGCGGCGCTCGACGAGGACGACGGCGCCGGCGCGGACCCGCTCGGGCGCTGAGCGCGCGCGTCGGGCTGGAAAGCGCCGGCGCGCGGCGGTAGGTCAGGGTGCGTGAAGCCGCTGCTCGAGTTCGTGCCCAACTTCTCCGAAGGCAGGGACCCGGCCGTCGTCGACGCGCTGGTCGCTGCGATGACCGCCGTGCCCGAGGTGCGGTGCCTCGGCCGCGAGCTCGACGCGAGCCACCACCGCGCCGTCGTGACCCTCGCCGGGCCGGCCGACGCGGTCGCCGAGGCGGCCGTGCGCGGCGCTCGCGAGGCCATGGGGCGCATCGACCTGACGAAGCACAAGGGCGAGCACAAGCGCATGGGGGCGATGGACGTCTGTCCCTTCGTGCCGCTCGGCGACGCGACCATGTCGGACGCCGTCGCGACGGCGCGGCAGGTCGGCGAACGCATCGGCGGCGAGCTCGGGCTGCCGGTGTTCCTGTACGCGGAGGCCTGCACGCGCGAATCGCGCCGCAAGCTCGGCGACTTCCGCAACAAGCAGTTCGAGGGGCTGCGGGAGCTCGTCGGCACGGACCCCGGGTTCGCGCCGGACTTCGGGCCGGCCCGCATGCACCCGACCGCCGGCGCCGTCGCGGTCGGCGCGCGTCCGTTCCTGATCGCGTTCAACGTCAACCTCGCGACCGAGGACGTGCAGGTCGCCAAGGACATCGCCAAGGCGGTGCGCGAGAAGGACGGCGGCTTCGCGAAGGTGCAGGCGATGGGGTTCTTCCTCGACGACCTGCGCCAGAGCCAGGTGTCGATGAACCTGCTCGACTTCGAGACGACGTCGATCCGCACCGTGTTCGACCGCATCGCCGAGCTGGCCCGCGCGCGCGGCGTCGAGGTCGAGCGGAGCGAGCTCGTCGGGCTCGCGCCGGCCGCCGCGCTCGATGCGGACACCGCCGCGCACGTGCGCCTGCCCGACTTCTCGCCGGCCGAGCAGATCGTCGAGCGGCGGCTCGCGGCCGAGGGCTGAGGGCCAGGATGGGCGGCCAGGCCAGCCCGCGGGGGTTCGTGCTGCTGCTCGTCGCGGCGTCGACGGTGCTGCTCGCGTGGATCGTCGCGCCGTTCGCGGCGGCCCTGTTCGCGGCCGCCGTGCTGGCCGGCGTCGTGTTCCCGCTGCAGCAGGCCCTCGCCGACCGGCTCGGCGACCGCCCCGCGATCGCCGCGGCGATCCTGACCGCGGGCCTGGCGCTGCTCGCGGTCGGGCCGCTCGCGGGCCTGTGCGTGTTCGTCGCGCAGCAGGGCGCGGTGCTGTACGGCGAGCTGCGCGCGGCCTACCGCGAGCGCGGCTTCGACGGGCTGCTCGATCGCCTGCCCGAGCCGCTGCACGAACCCGCGCGCTGGCTCGCCGAGCGGTGGCCGTCGGCCGAGCCCGGGCCGGCCGGCGACGCCGGCGGGATCACCGACGCGCAGCTCGCCACCGCCACCGACGTCGTGACCGCAGTGCTCGACGGCCTCGCCGGCGTGCTCGTCGACCTCGGCGTGCTGCTGGTCGCGCTCTGGTTCCTCCTGCACCGGGGCCGGCAGCTCGTCGACTGGATCGTCGGCGCGCTGCCGCTGCCCGAGGACGAGGGCCGGCGCCTCGTCGGCGAGTTCCGCGACGTCACGCGCGCGGTGTTCGGGGCGACGGTCGCCACCGCGTTCGTGCAGACGATCGTCGCCGCGCTCGGCTACTGGCTCGCCGGCATCGCCTACCTGCCGATCGCGCTGCTCGTGACGTTCGTCTGCGCGCTGATCCCGGTGGTCGGCGCGGCGCTCGTCGGCGCCGCCGGCGCCGGCCTGCTCGTGCTCGACGGCGACACCGGCTGGGGCGTGTTCCTGCTCGTCTGGGGCGTCGGCCCGGTCGGCGTGAGCGACAACGTCGCCAAGCCCTGGCTCGCCGGCGGCGGCATGCGGCTGCCCGGCCCGGTCGTCTTGTTCGCGATGCTCGGCGGCGTCGCGGTGTGCGGGCCGCTCGGCGTCGTCGCCGGGCCCCTGATCGTCGCGTTCTTCCTGGCGTCGCTGCGGCTCTGGCACCGCGGCGAGCCGGGCGAAGCCGGCGCGTGACGGAGCGGTCCGCTAC
>CALKYL010000085.1 GCA_938003515.1 uncultured bacterium | reverse complement strand
CGCGGCGGCGCGCGCGGCCGGCCGGGACTTCGGCCTCGGCGGCTGGTGGCCCATGGCGCTCGCCGACGAGCTGTGGCGCGACGCCGACGAGCGCGCGCGGCTCGGCGAGGCGCTCGCCGCCGCCGATGCCCCGCTGTGGACGCTGAACGCGTTCCCGTTCGGCGACTTCCACGACGAGGTCGTCAAGGACGCGGTCTACCGGCCCGACTGGGCCGACGAGGACCGGCTGCTCTACACGCGTCGCTGCGCCGAGGTCGGCGCGCGGCTCGCGCCGGCCGGCGCGGTGCTGCCGATCTCGACGCTGCCGCTCGGCTACCGGGCTCCGGGCGAGCCGGCCCCGGACCTTCGGGTGATGGCGCGCAACCTCGCGCGCTGCGCCAGCGCGTTCGCGGCGATCGAAGACGAGACCGGGGTCACGTGCGTGCTCGCGCTCGAGCCCGAGCCGTTCTGCCTGCTCGAGACCGTCGCCGGAACCGCGGCGTTCCTCGAGCGCTGGCTGTTCGACGAGGGCGCGTGGGCGACGGTGCCGCAGCAGCGCCTGCGGCGGCACGTCGGCGTCTGCGTCGACCTGTGCCATCTCGCGGTCGTCGGCGAGGACCCCGTCGCGGCGCTCGCCGACCTCGGCGCGCGCGGCATCGCGGTGCCGAAGATCCAGGTGTCGTCGTGCCTCGAGGTGCGCGCGCCCGACGGGCTCGACGAGCTGCTGTCCTTCGCCGAGCCGCGCTACCTGCACCAGACCGTCGCGGCGAACGGCGCGCGCGCGCTCGACCTCGACGAGGTCGCGCGGCGCCGCGACGAGTTCGCGGCGGCGGGGCGGCTGCGCTGCCACTTCCACGTGCCGCTCGACTGGGACCGGAGCGGCGCGTTCGGCTCTACGCGCGCCGAGGTCCGGCGCGTGCTGCGGGCGCTCGCCGCCGGCGACGCACCCTTGCCGCTGCTCGAGGTCGAGACCTACACGTGGTCGGTGCTCGGCGACCGCTTCGGCACCGCACCGCTCGCCGAGCGCATCGCGCGCGAACTCGACCACGTGGCCGGCTGCTGGAAAACCTGACCGGCGGGCCCGCGATTGCGTATCGTGCGCGCCCGGCCCCGGCCCGACCCCTCATGATCCGCCTGCGCGACGTCCGGAAGAGCTACCGCCAGGGCCCGCGGTCCGTGCTCGCCTGCGCAGTCGACCACCTCGACGTCGCCGCCGGCGAGCAGGTCGCGCTGGTCGGCCGCTCGGGCAGCGGCAAGACGACGCTGCTGCACGTGCTGGCCGGGATCCTGCGGCCGGACCAGGGCGAGGTCGAGGTCGTCGGCGCGCGGCTCGACCGCATGGGCGAGGCCGCGCGCGACCGCCACCGCGGCCGCCACATCGGCATGGTCTACCAGACCTTCAACCTGCTGCAGCCGTTCACCGCGCTCGAGAACGTGCTGCTCGGGGCGCTGTTCGGCAAGGGGGCCGGCCACGACGCGAAGCTGCGCGCCGAGGCGTGGCTCGAGAAGGTCGGCCTCGGCGACCGGCTGCACCACCGGCCGGCCGAGCTGTCGGTCGGCCAGGTGCAGCGCGTCGCGATCTGCCGGGCGCTCGTCAACGACCCCGAGCTGATCCTGATGGACGAGCCGCTCGGCAACCAGGACAAGGCGACCGGCACGCAGGTGCTCGACCTGCTGCTGCAGATCGCCGGCGACGGCGGCAAGACCGTCGTCATGGTGACGCACGACCCCCAGTCCGCCGCGCGCATGCAGCGCACGGTCGACCTGCTGGCGCTGCGCGACGACGCGCCGGTCGCGGAGGGCGCCGGGACGTGAAGCTCGTCTCGATCAGCCTGCGCAACCTGCGCATCCGCCTCGTCGCGACCGTGCTGACGACCGCGTCGATCGTGGTCGCGACGGCGCTCTACGCGTCGATCCTGGTGATGGCCGAGCAGACCGAGGCGCGCTACCAGGGCGCGATCGGCGGCTACCAGGCGATCGCCGGGCCGAACGGCTCGAGCGAGCTCGAGCTGGTGCTCAACACGATCTTCAACGTCGGCGACGCGCCGGGGCTGATCCCGCTCGACGTCTGCAAGAGGCCGCGCCAGGCGCAGGTCGACAGCCGCCGCAGCCAGGTGCGCTACGCGATCCCGCAGGCGCGCGGCGACAGCGTCAGTCGCTTCGGCTTCCCGGTCATCGCGACGCTCGACGAGATGTTCACGAAGTTCGAGTGGCAGCGCGCGCCGCTCGGCTTCGACGCCGGCGGACCGTTCTCGTTCTCGTGGCAGGAGCTGCTCGAGCTCGCCGAGGCGCTGGCGGCGCACGAGAACGGCAAGCGCTCCGGCGAGACGGTCGTGCCGCCGCGGCCCGAGCTGAAGGCTGCGTGGAAGAAGTGCGTGATCGGCTCGCGCGTCGCGCGCACGCTCGATCTCGGCCTCGGCGACGTCGTCACGCCGGTGCACGGCAAGCTCGGCGAGTTCGGCTCGCACGAGCACCCCGAGGCCGCCTGCGAGGTCGTCGGTGTGCTGGCGCCGACCAATTCGCCGATCGACTCGACGATCTACCTGCCGCTCGGCATCCACCTGCTGATCGGCGGCCACGAGGGCGGCGTGTTCCTGGTCGAGGTGCCGCGCGGCAAGAGCCCGGCGCAGGTCGCGAACCTGCCGGTCGACCCGATGCGCGTCGGGCTGACCGCGGTGATCGCCGACCCGCTCGACCACATGGGGCCGCAGATCCTGCGGCGCGAGTTCGGCTCGCACCCCGAGGCGCAGGTCGCGTGGCCGCAGGACGTCGTGCCGGACTTCCTGCGCAAGGTCGGCAACGCCGCGGACGCGCTGACGGTGATCGCGTGGCTCGTGCTGCTGGTCGCGGCGGTGTCGATCACGGTCGCGATCTACAACACGATGAACGAGCGCCGCCGCGAGATCGCGATCATGCGCTCGCTCGGCGCGCGCCGGGCGCAGATCCTGGCGATCATCACCGGCGAGGCGGCGCTCTTGTCGCTGTTCGGCGCGGTGCTCGGCCTCGTCGTCTGCCACGCGGCGGCGTTCGGGCTGCGCGGCGTCGTCGAGGACACGACCGGCGTCTGGCTCGACCCGCTGCAGTTCCGCCTGTGGGAGCTGTGGCTGGTGCTCGGGGTCAGCGGCATCGGGGCGGTCGCGGGGCTCGCGCCGGCCGTCAAGGGCTCGCTGACCCAGGTCGCCGACAACCTGGCGCAGAACTACTGACGCGCCGTCGCGCGGCGGCCGGCCGCTCCCCGCGGAAAAGCGCCGCGCGGGAGGTTGCGGCCCGGATCGTCGTATACGATGCACCCCTCCGGCCCCGCCCGGGCACCCCTCCGACATGAAGATCCTGGTCTGCGCGCTCGTTCTCTCCGGCCTCGTCCTCGGCCAGGACCCCGCCCCCGGCCGGGGCGACCCGACGCCGAAGCCCGTCGTGCAGGACCCCGCGAAGCGGAACGGGGAGCAGCCCGCGAAGCAGGATCCGAAGCCCAAGCCGAAGCCCGGCGCCGGCGAGCAGGACCCGGGCAAGCAGGGTGAGCCGGGCAGGCAGGGTGAGCCGGGCAGGCAGGGTGAGCCGAAGCCCGACGAGCCGCGCATCGACCGCCCCGACGAGGGCCAGCCGATGCCCGCGGGCAACGATCCGGCCGACATCGCGGCGATGCGCAGCGCCGAGCAGATGCTGCAGGCCGAGAAGCGGCTCGCCGAGGAGATCAAGGCCGGCAAGATCACCGGCCTCGACAAGATCCTGCCGTTCGACGAACTGACGTCGTGGCCCTACGAGGACGGGCTGAAGGGCATGCCGAAGCGCGTCAAGGACCTGTCGGGCAAGAAGGTCCTGATGACCGGGTTCATGCTCCCGATCGACGAGGTGCAGAACATCAAGGAGTTCCTGCTCGTCGAGTCGCTGTGGTCGTGCTGCTACGGCCAGCCGCCGGACATCCACGGCATCGTTCGCGTCGTCATGCCGAAGGACAAGACGACCGACTACTTCTTCGACCCGCTGAAGATCATCGGCACGTTCAAGGTCGAGGCAACCGTCATGGACGGCTACTGCGTCGACATCTACCAGCTGCACGTCGAGAGCCTCGAGGCGCTCCGCTTCAAGTAGCGCGGCCGGGGCAGTCCGGCGCCGCCGGGGGGGACGGCGCCGCGGGTCGGGCTGTAGCGCCCGGCGACCCCGTTCGGGCCGGTGCCACCGCCGAGAGGGGGTCCGGGGCACAAGTCGGCGGCGTGCCGGTGCCGATAGCACCGGCGATGGGTCCCCGAATCGAACGTCGCGCGCGCGGCTGGTCCCTGACGCGCCGCCTCGTGGTCGCGCTGACGGTCGGCGCGTTCTTCGTCGCCGTCGTGCTGGGGTTCCTCGGCTCGGATCGCGACGCCCAGCAGCGCGCCCGCGACCAGGCGGACGCCGAACACGCGCTGGCGACGTCGCTCGCGGAGCGCGCAGCACCCCTGCTCGACCGCGGCGACGTCATGCGTCTGTCGGTGCTGGCCGCCGTCGTGCGCGACCAGGTCGGCGGCCGCGCCCTGATCCTCGACCGGCAGGGCCGGGTGGTCATCGACACCGCCCTGGCGCTCGGTGACCGGCAGCTCGCGCTCCTGACGACGTCGAAGCCGTTCCAGCGCGTGACGACGCTCGCCGAGGGCGTGCCGCTGCGGGAGAGCCTCGCGCCGGTGCGCTTCGGCGGCGAGGTGATCGGCGAAGTGCGCCTGCAGTGCGAGCCGCGTCCGGTCGTCGGTGGCTTCGACGCGACGTGGTTCGGCCTCGTCCTGCTGTCGTGCCTGACGCTCGTCGCCGCCGCCGCGATGCTCGGGCACCACTGGTCGGCGCACGTGCGCGAAGCGACCGCCGGCCTGATGCGGCTGTCGGCCGGCGAGGTCGCGGGTTCGTCGCCCGCGGGTCTCGAGAGCGAGCTGCAGGACCTGGGCTCGGCCATGCGCGAGCTCGAGAAGGGCATGCTGGACGGGCTGCAGCGGGTCAGCGACGGCTTCGTGTCCATGGCGCTGCGGGTCGTCGACGCGCTCGAGACCCGGCGGCTCGTGCCCCCGGGACACGGCGACCGCACGGCGCGGCTCGCGGCGCGCGTCGCCGAGCGGCTGCAGCTGTTGGCGGCGGACCGTCAGGAGCTGGCGATGGCGTGCCGGCTCGTCGACTTCGGCAAGGCGTCGGTGCGGCCGTCGATCCTGCAGAAGCGCGGGCCGCTGACGACCGACGAAGCGCTCTCGCTCGAGCACCACCCGGTGCGCGCCGCGGAGCAGCTCGAGTGCGTGCCGGCCCTGCGGCGTATCGCGAAGATCCTGCGCCACCAGCTCGAGCGCTACGACGGCCGAGGCACGCCCGACGGGCTGCGCGGCGACCGCATCCCGCTGGGTTCGCGCGTGCTCGCGATCGCCTCGTCGTTCGACCTCCTGACCACGTGCGCGGCGGAGCGACCGCTCGAGTGGCAGGAGGCGCTGCGGCAGCTGGACCGGGCCAAGGGCGAGGTGTTCGACCCGTGGCTCGTCGACCTGTTCGCCGAGGAGATCGAGAAGGACCCGCCCAACGCCCCGGATCGCGAGGTCATGATCGTGCCCGGCGGCACGCTGCCGTGGCGCGTCGTCGCGCCCGAGTCCGACGAGGAAGAGGTCGCCCACGAGCTCTACAGCGAGCTCGAGGTGATGCACGACGACTTCCCGTTCGAGGAGCGGCCGTGAGCCCGAGGTCGGCGGTGACGATCGCGCTGCTGCTCGGCGGCGCGTGCGCGATCCCGCCGAAGGACCCGTTCGCCGCGGCGGAGCGCGCCCTCGAGCGCGACGACCTGCTCGCGGCGCTGCGCGCCTACGACGCCGTGCCCGTCGCCCACGAGCGCTACCCCGACGCCCGCGCCGCCGCGGTGTCCGTCGAGCTGCGCATGCGACGCTGCCACGAGCTGATCCTCGAGGCGCTGATGCTGCGCGGCCAGTGGCGCGACGACGAGGCTCTCGCCGCGCTGCGACGAGCGGGCGAGCACTGGTCGCGGGAGCCGAGCATGGAGCTGTGGACCGAGGCGACCGAACGCCGGCTCCG
>CALKYL010000084.1 GCA_938003515.1 uncultured bacterium | reverse complement strand
CCGGCGCTGCGCGGCGACCTGGCCGCGCTCGCGTTCGGCGCGGCCCTCCCGCTGGCCGCCCTCGCGTGGTTCAAGGCCGCGCTGGTGCCGGCCAACGACCTCGTCGTCGAGGCGGGCAGCGCGTCCCTGCTCGAGCGCGCCCTCGACCCCGGCCGCTGGTCCGAGATCGCCGGCGCGCTCGTCCGCGAGGCGCTGTGGCTCGGTCCGGCCGGCCTCGTGCTCACGGCCGCCGGACTCGTGTGGCTGCGCCGCGACCGCGTCGGGTCGGCGCTCGCGGTGCCGGCGCTCGTCCTGGTCGGCTACTGCGGTGTCTACCTGCTGCTGTCGCGCAACCTGCCGTGGCACCTCGCCACCTCGCTGCAGCGGCTCCTGGTGCACCTGTTGCCCACGTTCGTGTTCTTCGCCTTCTCGGGCGCGCCGGCCCGTCCGACCGGCGCGTGACGCGGTCACCAGACGAGGCGGGCGTCGCCCGGCTCGAGACGCCCGGCGGGGCGCACGGCGCGGCCGGTGGCGTCCGTCAGCGTGTCGCCGAGTTCGGCGCGCGCGTCCGCCGCGGCGCGCTGCAGCCGTTCGACGACTTCGGGGTGCTCGGCGGCGACGTCGGTGGTCTCGCCGGGGTCCTCCGCGAGGTCGAAGAGCGCGAGCCCGATCTCGGCGTGCGAATACGGCACGGGGCTGCCGCCGGTGCCGCCGGCCCTGCCGGCGAGCGTGCGGTAGCGGTGCGGCAGGTGCAGCTTGTAGCGCGCGTCGCGCACCGCCTGCAGCTGGCCGCCGGCGTAGTAGCACCAGAACGCGTCGTGGGGCGACGCGGCGCCGGGCTCGCCGAACAGGAGCGGCGCGATGTCGCGGCCGTCGATCGGGTGGTCCGGCAGGCGGGCGCCGATCAGCTTCGCGAACGTCGGCAGCAGGTCGATCGTCGCCGCGAACGCGCCGCACGTCGTGCCCTCCGGCACGCGGCCCGGCCACCGCGCGATCGTCGGCTCGCGGATGCCGCCCTCGAACATCGTGCCCTTGCCCTCGCGCAGCGGCGCCGCCGAGCCCGCGTGGTCGCCGTAGCTGAGCCACGGCCCGTTGTCCGACGTGAAGATCACCAGCGTGTGCTCGTCGACGCCGGCGCGGGCGAGCGCCGCCAGGATCTCGCCGACCGACCAGTCGATCTCCATGACGACGTCGCCGAACAGCCCGTGCCCACTCTTGCCGGCGAACTTGTCCGACACGAACAGCGGCACGTGCACCATCGAGTGCGGCACGTACAGGAAGAACGGCGTGTCCGCGTGACGCTCGACGAACGACACCGCGCGCTCGGTGTACCAGGTGGTCAGCATCGCCTGGTCTTCGCCGGTGACCTCGGCGTCGACGACGCGTTCGCCGTCGAGCAGCGGCAGCTTCGGGTAGCCCTGCTTCCGCTTCGCGGAGCCCTCGGGCAGGTTCGCGTATTCCGGGTGAAGCGGCCACATGTCGTTCGAGTAGGGCAGTCCGAAGTACTCGTCGAAGCCGTGCCGCGTCGGCAGGAACTTCGGGTGGTGGCCCAGGTGCCACTTGCCGAAGCACGCGGTCGCGTAGCCCTTCTGCTTGCAGAGCTCCGCGAGCGTGACCTCGCGCTCGTGCAGGCCGATCCGGGCGTCGGGCCCGAGCGCGCCGGAGATGCCGACGCGGCGGTGGTAGCACCCGGTCAGGATCGCCGCGCGCGAGGCCGAGCAGACCGCCGACGAGACGCTGAAGTCCGTGAACCGCATGCCCTCGGCGGCCATGCGGTCGAGGTTGGGCGTCGGGATCGCGCCGCCGAACGGCCCGACGTCGGCGTAGCCCATGTCGTCGACGAAGATCACGACGAGGTTCGGCGGGCGGTCGGGGTCCGCCTGCGCGGGCGGTCGCGGAGCCGCCGCGAGGGCCGCGGCGCAGAGCACGAGGGCGCGGAGCATCGCCGCTCTCTAGCAGCGCAACCTGCCGCGGCGGCCTGCGCACCCTGCCCCCGCGCGCCTACGACCTCAGCCGCGACAGGTTTTGTGAGCGCTTGCTTACAATACGGGCGGAGCCACGATGCCGAGACCCAGCACCCAGGACCGCCGCCGTGAGCAGCTCGTGCCGCGCCTCGCCGCGGCCTTCGCCCGCACCGGCTACGCCCGCGCCACCACCGCCGCCCTCGCCGCGGCCTGCGGCGTGCCCGAGAACACGCTGTTCCGGCTGTGGGGCGGCAAGAAGGGCATGTACCTCGCCGCGCTCGACCACCTCTACGAGCGCACCGTCGCGGTCTGGGCACGGCACCTCGAGGGCGGCGGCGCCGGCGGGGCCAGCGACTCTCCGGCCGAGCGCCTGCTCGACCACGAGGGCTCGCACTACGGCGAGCACGGCCTCTACCGGATCGTCTTCACCGGCCTCAGCGAGCTCGACGACCCCGACATCCGCGCGGCGCTGCGCGCGATGTATCGCCGCTTCCACGCGTTCGTCGCCGAGCGCGTCGCGTCCCATCGCGGCGACGCGGACCTCGTCCGCGCGGCTCAGCTCGCGTGGACCGTGATCGGCATGGCGACCGTCGCGGGCATCGGCCGCGAACTGCGGCTGGTGACGCGACGCCAGCAGCAGGAGCTGTTCTCCGACGTCGGACGCGCGCTGCTGCGCCTGTGAGCCGACGCGCCTTCCCCTTCCCTTCCCGTCCCTTCCCTTCCCTTCCCTCCACGAAACCCGAAGACCGAGGAACCCGACG
>CALKYL010000083.1 GCA_938003515.1 uncultured bacterium | reverse complement strand
GACGACAACGCCAGCGGCACGACCGCGGTCGTGCTGCTGGCCGAGGCGCTCGCGAACGCCGGCGCGCAGCGCCGCAACGTGCTGTTCGTCTGCTTCGCGGCCGAGGAGCGCGGCCTGCGCGGCTCGGCGGCGTTCTGCGAACGGCCGCCGGTGCCGATCGAGCAGGTCGTCGCCAACCTGAACATCGAGATGATCGGCCGCCCCGAGCCGGGCAACGAGGGCAAGGCCTGGATCACCGGCGCGGACCTCAGCGACTTCGCGGCGATCTGCGGCGCGGCGCTCGAGCGCGCGGGGGTCGGCCTCGTGGACTTCCCGATGGCCGACCGGCTGTTCGCGGCCAGCGACAACTTCTCGTTCGTGCGTCACGGCGTCGTCGCGCACTCGATCAGCGCCGGTTCGCTGCACCCCGACTACCACCAGCCGGGCGACGAGGTCGACAAGCTCGACGTCCCGCACATGACGCGCATCGTGCGGGGACTGCTCGAAGCCACCGTCGCGCTGGCCAACCGGGACGACGCGCCGGGCTGGAACGAGCGCGGCGAGGCGCGCCTGCAGCGGCTGCGCCGCTGACGCCGGATCCACGGCGGAGCGCATCCGGCCGCGCGGCGGGCCCCTGGACCTGAAGCGCGGGATCCGCCAAGCTGCCGGCCGTCCGGGGGCGCCACGACGCGCCGTTCGGCCCGTGCCCCGGACACCGTTATCCGTCCTGCACTCCTGGAGTCTTCCATGCACAAGTTTCCGCTCGCCCTGCTCTGCACCACGACCGCGCTCGTCTCGACCGAGGCAGCCCGCGCCCAGGCCACGATGACCCCGCTCGCCGGGTTCGGCGTCAACGGCTGGATCGCGCCCGGCTCGACCCCGTACCTGACGACGGGCAACACCGAACGCGGCATCTCGTACAACCCCGCCACCGGCAACGTGCTCGTCGTCGCGCGGCAGAACGTCGGCGGCGTGTCGAACAACGTGCACGTCATCGACGGCGCGACCGGCGCCGGCCTCTACCAGCTGGACAACACCGGCATCAGCGGCGGCACGTTCGCGATCAACATGGTCGACGTCGACGCCTCCGGCGCGATCTACGCGTGCAACCTGTCGACGTCGGCGGGCTCGGCGTTCAAGGTCTACAAGTGGGACGACGAGGTGCTCGGCCAGACGACGCCGCCGACCGTCGCCTACGACGCGATCTCGGGTGTCACGCGCACCGGCGACTCGTTCGCGGTGACCGGCGGCTCCGGCGGCAACCCGGCGCAGTTCGCCGCGGCCGGCTCGAACAACATCTCGGCGAGCAACTTCGTCGTCGGCCCGCTCGACGGCAGCAACGCGTCGACGGCCTACCTGTCGGTGCCGGGCACCGGCACGGCGTCGAACGACTACCGGCTGTCGCTGACGTTCATCGACCAGAACACGCTGATCGGCAACCAGGGCGGCCTCGCCCGGCTGACGAGCTTCGCCGGCGGCACGGCGACCCTCGCGGCGTCGATCCCGCTCGGCAGCTCCGCGCGCCGCGGCATGGACTACGCGGTCATCGGCAACACGCCGGTGCTGGCCGTCATCGACACCAACTCGTCGACGGTCGCGGTGTTCGACATCACCGACCCGACGGCGCCGATCGAGCTGGCCTCGGCGAACGCGACCACCGGCACGCTCTCCGGCAACATCAACGGCGCCGGCGCGGTGGCCTGGGGCACGATCAGCGGCACGAGCGCGACGCTCTACGCGATGAGCACCAACCAGGGCATCCAGGCGTTCACGGTCGACCTGAGCCCGCTCGCCGGCGCGAGCTCCTACGGCACCGGCTGCGACGGCCTCGGCCTCAACGCCGGCGGCGGCCTGCCGACGCTCGGCAACAGCGCGTTCGAGCTGACGGTCACCAACGTGCCGGCGATCTCGCCGCTCGCGTTCGTCGGCTTCGGCACCGTGGTCGTCAACCCGGGCGTGCCGCTGGACTCGGCCGGCATGGCGGGCTGCTTCGCCTACACGAACCTCGACCTCGGCGTGCTCGGCGCCGGCGCGATCGTCGGCGGCAACGCGCCGTTTCCGCTGCCGATCCCGGTCGACCTGACGCTGCCGGGCACGGTGCTGTCGTCGCAGGCGATCTCCTTCTCGCTGGCGACGGCGCTCGGTCTCGCGTCGAGCAACGGCGTCGAGATCGTCATCGGCTTCTGAGCCGGTGCGCGCCGCGGCCGGCGTCGGCCGGCCGCGGCCCCGGGCGCGTCGGCGCCCGCTTCGTCGTCGGCGAAGCGGCCCGTCGCCGCCGCGGGCAGAGCGCTTCGCGGTCTGCTGCGACCCGGCTCAGCGCCGTTCGTAGGGCCAGTTCCGGTCCTTGATGATCACCGGCGCCGGCAGCTTGATGACGCCGCGCTCGGGGATCGGCGGATCGAGCGGCTCCTCCTCCGTGACCGGGTCGGCGACGCAGCGGATGCGCCACGACCAGCCTTCCCGCAGGTGCGCGCCGTAGGTCGGCGTGCGCAGCTCGTCGGAGTAGTAGCTGCCGCGCGCCAGCGGGATCGGGACCGGCACGATGCAGTGGCACGACTGCGACGCGACCACGCGGCCGTCGGCGTCGAGCACGTCGAGCGAGACCCAGCTCTGCACGATCGGCTGGGCGGTGCGGTTCTGGTAGTGGAAGCGGCAGCGCACGTAGGCGCTGCCCGGGAAGCCGTCGAGGGTGATCTCGCGGACCGTCACGCGTCCGTGGCCTTCGAAGTCGAAGGTGTGCGTGCCGATGTTCTCCGCGCGAAACACCTGCTGGATCTCCTGGAACTCACGCAGCTCGACCTCGAGCACGTGCTCCGGCGCGTTCCCGACGGGGGTTGCGCATGCGGCGGCGAGCAGCAGGGATACGGCTGGGACGATGCGGCGTGGGTTCATGGGCGACCTCGTGCAAGTGGCGGGCCGATGCTACGACGGCGCAGCGGCCGTCGCCTTCCCCGGCGCCGGCGCGGCGCGTTTTTCCCTTTGACCGTTCCGACCGCGGCCCAGATCCTGCATCGCACATGTTCGACTCGCTCGCCACCGCGCTCGGCAAGGCCTACCGGAGCATCGTCGGCCAGAAGACCCTGACCGAGGCCAACGTCGACGAGGGCATCCGCGCCGTGCGGCAGGCGCTGCTCGAGGCCGACGTCAACTTCCAGGTCGCCAAGCAGTTCGTCGCGGACGTGCGGCAGCGCGTCGTCGGCCAGAAGGTGATCGAGTCGGTCGACCCCGGCCAGCAGTTCGTCAAGTGCTTCCACGACGCGCTGACCGACCTGCTCGGCGGCCAGGCGGTCGGCCTGCCGGTCGCCGACCAGGGGCCGCTCGTGCTGATGATGTGCGGCCTGCAGGGCAGCGGCAAGACGACCACCTGCGCGAAGCTCGCCCTGTGGCTGCGCAAGCACGAGAAGAAGAAGCCGCTCCTGGTCGCGGCCGACCTGCAGCGGCCGGCGGCGGTCGACCAGCTGCAGAGCCTCGGCAAGCAGCTCGGCATCGCGGTCTACGCCGAGCCCGGCTCGAAGCGGCCGCCGGCGATCTGCAAGGCGAGCCTCGAGCACGCGAAGAAGTTCGGCCACGACGTCGTCATCCTCGACACCGCCGGCCGGCTGCACGTCGACGAGCCGCTGATGCAGGAGGTGCAGGACGTGCACGCGGCGACGAAGCCGCACGGCGTGCTGCTGGTGTGCGACGCGATGCTCGGTCAGGACGCGGTCAACTCCGCGAAGGAGTTCCACGCGCGGCTGCCGCTGCACGGTCTGATCCTGACCAAGGTCGACGGCGACGCGCGCGGCGGCGCGGCCCTGTCGATCGTCAAGGTCACCGGCCGTCCGATCCTCTTCGCCGGCGTCGGCGAGAAGCCGGACGACCTCGAGGTGTTCGATCCGGCGCGCATGGCCGGGCGCATCCTCGGCATGGGCGACGTCGTCGGCCTCGTCGAGAAGGCGCAGTCGGTCATCGACGAGAAGGAGGCCGAGCGCGCCGCGAAGAAGCTCCAGAAGGGCCGCTTCAACTTCGAGGACTTCCTCGCGCAGATGAACATGATCAAGAAGCTGGGCCCGATGAAGAAGGTGCTCGGCATGCTGCCCGGCGTCGGAGCGGCGCTGAAGGACGTCGACTTCGACGACGGCCACATGAAGCGGCTCGAGGCGATGATCCTGTCGATGACGCTGCACGAGCGGCGGCGGCCGGAGTCGATCGACCTGCCGCGGCGGCGGCGCATCGCCGCGGGCTCGGGCAACGACCTGGACGCGGTGCACGGCCTGCTCAAGCAGTTCAAGGCGATGCAGGACATGATGAAGAAGCTCGGCCGCGGCGGCGGCATGCCGCCGGGGCTCGACGGCATGCTCGGCGGCGGCGCCGGTGGCATGGGGGGCTTGGGCGGCCTCGGGGGCGGCGGCCTCGGGGGCATGCC
>CALKYL010000082.1 GCA_938003515.1 uncultured bacterium | reverse complement strand
ATCATTAAAAAAAAACGGGCTCCCTGCCCACGCCAACCGGTCCGGGGTCGAGGACCGTCGTCGGGACGGCAGCCGAACCGACGGGTGCGGGCGTTCCGGTCGGCTACGTGCGGCGCTCCGCGAGCATCGGTCCGGGTAGGGGAGGGCGCATGCGGTCCGGATCGGAGCGGGGCGGCGCGTGCGTCTGCTCCGATTGACGCCGCTGCGACGCCGTGGGAAGATGTCGTTCTGCGGAGGCGCTCGCGACGAGCCGCCACGTACGTTCCTGTCGACCCGGGAGGGTCCCATGCAGGCGAACGCCGAAGGAGGGCTGCTCGGGGGCGGAAACGGGCGCGACTACGACTACGAGGTCTTCGCGCCGCACTACCTCGCGCTGCCGAAGCCGCAGGGTGTCGCGTTTCGAGCGCCTGTGCCGCCGTACTCCGTCACGATGACCGCGTTCGAACTCGCCTACGACACCGACTACGAGATCGGCACGAATGCGCTGCCCCTCGGTGAGTACATCGACAAGGTCGTGCTGATGGCGCCGGGGTCGACGACGCACCACAGCGACATGCACGCGCGCTACGTCGAGACGGTGCTCGACGGCACCGCCGAGCTGATCGACGCGGTCCGGTTCCGGACGCCGCCGGACGACAAGCACGTCCCACGCGGCATCTACATGCTGTTCGTCGTGACCAGCGCTGGCGCGGTCGCGGACGCCGTCTGGGTGGTGCTGTGATGAGTCCGTGCTCGTTGGTGTTCTCGGTTGTTGCCGGATCAGCGTTGTTGCCGGCGCAGCAGCTTCTTTGGGAACGAATCGGCCCGTACGATCACGAGTACGATCTGATCGAGCCATTCAAGGACTACGACGGAGATGGCGTCCGTGACCTTCTGTTCCAGGTGTTCCCGGTCGCTTTCAGCAATATGTCCCTCGTTCAGATCCTGTCCGGCACGACGGGTGCTGCGCTTTGGCAGGGCCAGCTCGGGTTCGCGTTCCTGACCTCCGTCGGCGACATGGACGGCGACGGCTCGCCGGACTTTGCGGGCGTGCGCATGGCGGTGACGTTTCCGACGAGCACGAGCCCGGCGCTCAACGTGCTCGAGGTCTGGTCGCCGGCGCAGAACCGGATGCTATGGCGGCGCTTCGGGCCGCACCCGGCGAACTACGGCTGGGACACGATCGGCGACCTCGACACCGACGGCGACGGCCGGCCCAACGTCGTGACGCTGTCGTGGAGCGGCGCCCAGTCCGACGTGTACGTATACAACCATCACGGCCGCGAGCTGTACCGGCTGCCGTTCGCGCTGTCGAATCGCGAGGCGATCAGCCTCGCGGCGGTCGGCGACCAGGACGGCGACGGCTGCGACGACTTCATCGTCGGACTCTCGGAGCTGTCGTTCCGCGGCGAGGTGCGGCTGATCTCGGGGCGCACCGGCGCGACGCTGCGCAGCAGCTATGGCCTGTTGCCGGGCGACGCCACGTTCGAGCACGCGACCAACTTCGGCGACGTCGACGGCGACGGCTTCGACGACTACGGCGCCTTCCCTTGGTGGTCGGCGGCGCGGGCGAAGCCGGTGGTCTGGTCGGGCGCGACCGGCGCTGTGCTGCGCACCTACTCCGAGTACGCCGACTCGCTGATCGCGTGCGAGGACTTCGACCTCGACGGCGTCAACGACCTGCTGATCAACAACGAGTTCCCGATCTCGCCACCGCAGGTCTACGGCCGCACGATCGTCTACTCGGGGCGCGACGGCACCGAGTTGTGGCGCCTCGAGAACTACCTCGGCTCGGGACAACCGTCGTCCGGCTGGGGGCGTCACTCGGCGTCGCTCGGCGTGCAGCCGGGCAGCCCGTATCCGGTCGTCAGCTGGTTCGATTACTACTACCGCGACTGGAACCTGCCGCTCGGCCTGTCGCACGGCCGCATCCGCGCCTTCCGCGCCGCCTTCGCCGGGCAGGGCCCGGTCGCGGGCCGCCCGTGCTCGAGCACCGGGCAGGAGCCGCTGATCGGCGCGCGCAAGACGGCGACCGGCTCGCGCATCACGATCGCGAAGGCGCCGCCCGCCTCGCTGGCCTGGCTCAACCTGATGATCGGCAACCCCGGCAGCTACGGCGGTGTGTCGCTGCCGGTATCCCTCGCGCCGTGGGGCTTCCCGGGCTGCGAACTGCACGTGGCGCCGCAGGTGTCGTACCTGCGCACGACCGGGACCTCGGGCATCGACCGCGGCTACGCGGCGGTCGACCTGAACGTCCACCTCGCGGCGGCGCAGGGGGTCGCCGTGCAGGCGCAGTGGCTGACCTACGACGCGAGCACCGGCGACTACGCGGCGACGGCGCGGCACTCGCTCTTATTGCAATGACGCGGCCGAAGCCGCACTCGTGGCTCGCGGGCTTCGGGCTGACGGTCGTCGCCGCGCTCGCGCTCCTGCCCTGGCGCATCGACGGCCGTGTCGTCGCGCCATCGTCGACGGACGAGCCCTGCGAAGCCGCGCCGCTGGCGACCCCGCGACCGCCGCTGCCAGAGCACGGAGCCGCACGGGAGGTGTCCGGCGACCGACCGCGAGACCCGCAGGCGGTGGAACGGTGCCACGTGGAGCGCCATGCAGCGCCGGTGACGCTGCCGGTGGTGCGCGCGCGCGACGCCACGACCCTGGCCGACGTGCCTCACGCGACGAGGCGCCTCGAGGCACGTCGCGACGACGGCGCTCCGACGCTCGTCGTCGAAGCGAGCGGCTACCAATTGACGCGGCGGCCGTACGATGCCGATGCCGGCACTGCTGCCGATCGGTCGATCGACGTGCTGCTCGTGCCCGAAGGGCGACCGCCGGGCATCGAACTGATCGCACGGGACCCGGACGGTGTGCCGGTCGAGCACCTGTGCGTCGAGGCGTTCGTCGTGCTGCGCGCGCCGCACTCCGTTCCGTCACGGCGCCCGCTGTGGGTTCGCCACGGCCGCGCGGTCGACGGCCGCCACGAGCTTCCCGGCGTGCCGGCGGGCGAGGTCGCATTGCGCCTCTCCGCGACCGACGCGCAGCACCGGCCGCTGCCGCTCCGCACCGAACGGCGCACGTTCCACGTCGACGGCCGCGCCGCCGTCGCGGACGCGGTCGCGTTCGTGCCGGGAGCGGCCTTGTGGCTCGAGTTCGTGCGTCCCGACGGCCGCAGTCACGACCCGGAGCACGACGGTCCGTTGACGGTGTCGCTGCGCGCGCCCGACGGGTCGACGTCGCCGACGCAGTGGCTGCAGGCGTTCGGCCGCGGCACCCGCGGCGCCGAGGACGCCGTGCTCGGGATCGGGCCGGCGTGGCCCGGCGAGTCCCTCGCTAGCGGATCGTACGTCTTGTCCGTGTCGGTGCGGTCCGAGCTGCGCGTGCAGCGAACGCTGCACCTGCTCGCCGGACGGGCCCATCGCGAACGCATCGTCGTTCCGTAGGAGTGCACGTGTCGCATCGCTTCGTTCCCGATCGCTGCCCCCCTCACGCCCTCCGTGCCAGGGCATCCTCTCTCGTCGGCTTCGCGACGCTCGCGGCGCTCGCCGCGACGTGGGCCGAGCCTGCTGTGGCCCAGTGCGCGCCGACATGGAGCGCCGGGCAGGGCACCAACGGCACCGACGGCTTCGTCTTCGCGGCGACGCCGTGGGACCCCGACGGGCCGGGGCCCGCGCCGAGCGTGCTTGCGCTCGGCGGGACGTTCGCGCTGGCCGGCGACCGCCCGTGCAACCGCGTCGCGTTCTGGGATCCGGCGACGGAGGAGTTCGGCGCGCTCGGTGCGGGCTTCGACGCGCCGGTCGACGACCTGCTGGCGCTGCCGAACGGCGAGCTGATCGCCAGCGGCACGTTCACCACGGCGGGCGGCACGCCGGCCGCGAGCATCGCGAGGTGGAACGGCGCGGCGTGGGTCCCTCTCGGCGGCGGCATCGCGGGCCTGGTGCACTGCGTCGCCCGGCTCGGCAACGGCGACCTGCTCGCGGGCGGCACGTTCGCGTCGGCGGGGGGTGTCCCGGCCGCCAACCTGGCGCGGTGGGACGGCACCGCGTGGCATGCCGTCGGCGGCGGGACGAACGGCTTCGTGTCGGACATCGAGCTGCTGCCGAACGGGACCGCCGTGGTCGGGGGCTCGTTCTCCACCGCCGGCGGCGTGCCGGCCGCGGCCATCGCCTCCTGGGACGGATCGGCCTGGTCGCCGCTCGGCGCCGGCCTCGCCGGCAGCGCCGTCAACCTGCACGTCACGGCGACCGGAGAGGTCCTCGTCGGCGGCCTGTTCGCGGCGGCCGGCGGCCAGCCGGCGGCCAGCGTGGCCCGCTGGGACGGCGCCGTGTGGTCGCCCCTCGGTGCCGGCGTGCAGGGGCTCGTGTTCGCGGTGACTACGCTGCCGAACGGCGACGTGCTGGCGGGCGGCACGTTCCAGTTCGCGGGCGGTCAGGCCGCTCGCTACCTGGCGCGATGGGACGGCGCCGCATGGTCCGAGTTCGGCGGCGGTACCGACGGTCCGGTCGGCGTGCTGACGTGGCTCGGCGGCGCGGAGTTGCTCGTCGGAGGGTTCTTCACCGCGATCGGCGGCGTGCCGAGCCGCCACGTCGCTCGCCGCGTGGGCGCACGGTGGCGGTCGCTGACGAGCGGCTGCGATGGCAGCGTCCTGGCGCTGTCCGCGGCCGGCTCCGGAGCGGCCTACGCCGGCGGCAGCTTCTCGGCGATCGGTGACGGCGCTGCTCGCAACGTGGCGAAGCGCGACGGCGGTGGGTGGTCGGCGCTCGGCGCGGGCACGGACGGCCCGGTCTTCGCGCTGGCGGCCAGCGGCGAGGACCTCTACGCCGGCGGGGCGTTCACCCTCGCCGGCGGCGTCGCCGCACCCGCGATCGCGCGGTGGCACGCCGGCACGGCCTCGTGGTCGCCGCTCGCGGCGGGGCTGGACGCGCCGGTGCGGGCGCTCGCGACGACCCCGGCGGG
>CALKYL010000081.1 GCA_938003515.1 uncultured bacterium | reverse complement strand
TGCCGGCCGCCCCGGCGGGCGAGGTCGCGCCGTCGCCGTCGGTTCCGGCACCGGCCGCCGGCGCCACGCCTCCTCCTGCGAAGGCGACCCGCGGGGTCTCGCCGGAAGGCGGGCCCGCAGCCGTCTCGCGTGCGTCGCTGTGGCGCACACGGCTCGCGGCGCTCGACGACGCCTATCCCTGGCTGTCGCCGGCGATGCCGAGCCAGTGGATCAGCCTCGGCCTGCTGCTGCTCGTGGCCAGCAGCCTGATCGTGCACGCGTCGGTTCGCGTCGCCGGCGCCGAGGCGCCTTCGCTCGGCCGCAGCGTCGGACTCGGCGTCGGCTACCTGGTCGCGGGGCTGGCCCAGGTCGCCCTGGTGCCGGTGCACGACCTGAGCGTCGCGACCATGATGCTCTTCGACACCACGCTGGCGCTCTTGCTGCTGTCGGGCCTCTACGGCCTGCAGCGCGGCGGGGCCATCGTCGCGCTGCTCGTGCAGCTCGGCTTCGCGATGCTCGTCTACGGCATCCTCGAGCTGGTCACCGCGCTGCTGGGCTCGATGGGCGCGACCGCCTGACGCGCGCGGGGAATGGCCGGCCCGGAGCACGGTCGCCTCTCTCTCTCGCGCACCCCATCCGGGTGGTGCGCGGCTCCGGGCCGGCGCAGGGGAGAGACAACTCCCGTGCCGCAAAGCGCGGTGCGGCTCGTCCCGGGTGGGCGGGGCGCGAGGCCCGCTCCGACGGCGCGAACGTAGCGGCGGCGTAACGACAGGGCCCGGGCCGCCCCGGCGGCGCATTGACCTCGGACCGTCCGCTCCCTACAGACGCGGTCATGGGTTCCGCGCACGTCCGGGAGATCACGGCGGCGACGTTCCAGCAGGACGTCGTCGAGGGCTCGATGCAGAGCCCCATCCTGCTCGACTTCTGGGCGGCCTGGTGCGGCCCGTGCCGCACGCTCGGCCCGGTGCTCGAGAAGCTCGCCGATCGCTACGGCGGCGCCTTCCGGCTCGGCAAGGTCGACACCGAGCGCGAACAGGACCTGGCCTACGCCTTCGGCGTGCAGGGCATCCCGTTCTGCGTGCTGATCCGGGACGGCCGTCCGGTCGACGCCTTCCAGGGCGCCTTGCCGGAGGCGGAGGTCGTCGCGTTCCTCGAGCGCAACGGCGTGCGGCCCGGCGCCGACGAGGCGCCCGAGGAGGCCCCGGAGGCCGACCCGGACAGCCCGGCGGCGCGCATCGCCGAGGCCCGCGCCGCAGCCGCCTCGGGCGACGTCGCGCGAACGCGCGACGCGCTGGCGGGCATCCCGGAGGAGGATCCGGTGCACGACGAGGCCGAGCGGCTGGCCGCAGGGCTCGCGTGGCTGGAGGCCGAGCTGTCCGACGGCGCGGGCGAGGCGTCCCGGCAGCTCGCCGAGGCGCGCCGGCGCTTCCTCGCGCGCGACCTCGACGGGGCGATGGACGGCATCCTCGCGTCGGTGGCCGCCGATCGGGACTTCCGCGACGGCCTCGCCCGCCGCGCGATGCTGCTGTGCTTCGCGGTCGTCGGCGAGCAGGAGGAGCGCCTCGACGACTATCGGCGCCGGCTCGCGACCCTGCTCTACTGACCGCCGCCCTCAGCGCTCGCCGGCGACGGCGACGTGCATGCGCACCAGCTCGGCGAGTGAGCCCGCCATCGTCTTGCGCATGACGTTCGCGCGGTGCACCTCGACCGTCTTGTGGCTCAGACCCAGCGCGGCGGCGACCTCCTTGTTGGCCGCGCCACGCACGATCTGCTCCATGACCTCGGTCTCGCGCTTGGTCAACGACTCGAAGCGCCGGCGCAGCTCGTCGTGGTCCGCATCGCGGCGACGTCGCTTCAGGTCGAGGTCGACCGCCCGGCGCAGCACCGTCGTGATGTGCTGCACGTCGAACGGCTTCTCGACGAAGTCGATGCTGCCGAGCTTGAGCGCCTGCACGGCTTCCGACACGCGGGCCATGCCGCTCATGAACACGACCGGCAGCTCGCTGCCGCGCCGGGTGACCTCCTGCAGCACCTCGATGCCGGAACGGTCGGGCAGCATCAGGTCGATCACGAGGCAGCCGGGTCGGTCGGTCTCGAACCCGGTCAGGAACGACGCCGCGGTCCCGTGGCACAGGACCTCGAAGCCGCACTGCCGGCCGATGCGTTCGAACAGCGCCTGGATCGCCGGTTCGTCGTCGACGACGCGGACGAGCGGGGTCGTCGCCGCGTCGGGGACGGGGTGCGTCGGTGTCGAATCGACCAACATGTGTTCTCCTGACGGCAAGTCCTGGGTGCCGACTCCCATGCCATCGGCGTCCTGTCGACCCGCACCTTAGCGGAAAGCCCGGCCGCTGCCGAGGGTGCGTCCGCGGCCGCCCGCGCCCGCCCGGGCCGAGATCCCCTCCCGACCGGGTGGCTGGAGCCGGGGCGGGACCGGCCGTATCCTCTTCGCCCCGCCCGTGAGCCTGCCCCGCGTAGCCATCGTAGGCCGACCCAACGTCGGCAAGTCGAGCCTGATGAACCGACTGGTCGGCCGGCGCGTGTCGATCGTCGAGCCGACCGCGGGCGTGACGCGCGACCGCGTGTCGGTCGTCGTGCGCCAGGGGGACCGGGCCTTCGAGCTGATCGACACCGGCGGGCTCGGCCTCGTCGACGAGGCGCTCTTGAAGCAGCACATCGAGGCCCAGATCGACGTCGCGCTCGCGACCGCGGACCTGGTGCTGTTCGTCGTCGACGGCAAGGAGGGCCGCGTGCCCGGCGACGACCTCGTCGCCCGCCGCCTGCGCGCGATCGACCGGCCCGTGCTGCTCGTCGCCAACAAGATCGAGTCCTACTACGACGAGATCGCGGTCGCCGAATGGCTGCGGCTCGGCTTCGGGGACGCGGTCGCGATCAGCGCCAAGGAGGGCTTCGGCGTCTCGGCGCTCTTCGATCGCATCGCCGCAGCGCTGCCGGCGCAGGGCTACGACGGTCCGGTCGAGGACGACGAGGAGACGCTGCGCTTCGCGATCATCGGCAAGCGCAACTCCGGCAAATCGACGCTGCTCAACCAGCTGGCCGGCGAGGAGCGCGTCATCGTCAGCGAGATCCCCGGCACGACCCGGGACGCGGTCGACGTGCGGCTCGAGCACGCGGGCCGCAAGCTCCTGGCCATCGACACGGCCGGCGTGCGCAAGAAGAAGAGCCTCGAGCACGCGATCGAGCTGTTCGCCCACTCGCGCAGCACCGAGAGCATCCGCCGCGCGCACGTCTGCGTGCACATGTTCGACGTGCGCGATCCGATCAGCCAGGTCGACAAGTCGCTGGCCGCCTACTGCGTCGAGCACCACAAGCCCGTCGTCATCGTCGGCAACAAGATCGACCTCGCGCCGGAGGTCGACATCGAGAAGTGGGACGCCTACATCAAGCAGCAGCTGCCCGGGCTCGACCACGCGCCGGTCGTGTTCCTGTCCGCGCTGGCCGGCACCAACGTCGACGGCATGCTCGAGCTGCTGTTCGAGCTGCGCGAGCAGGCGCGGCGGGCGCTGCCGACGCCGAAGCTCAACGCGGTCCTGCAGGCGGCCAAGGACAAGCTGATGCCCGCGTCGGGCGGCCACTTCCCGAAGCTGTTCTACGGCACGCAGGTGGGCACCGAGCCGCTGTCGGTGCTCGTGTTCGTCAACGAGCCGAAGCTGTTCCGCGGCCAGTACGCGCGCTACCTGGAGCAGACCCTGCGCGACGCGTTCGACTGCCCGGAGGTGCCGATCCGGCTGCTGTTCCGGCGGCGCGACAAGGTCGTGCTCAACGAGACCGGCCGCGGCTGACCGCGCGCGGCGTCAGCGCCGCCAGAACCGGGGCGAGAACAGCGCGAGCACCGTCAGCAGCTCCAGCCGGCCGAGCACCATCTGCACGGTCAGCACCACCTTGGTCCACGCGTGCAGCTCGCCGTAGCCGCCGAACGGACCGATGTTGGGCGTCCCTGCGAGGGTCTCGGCGGCGCCCCCGGCGGCGACGACGGCCGCCGCCGATCCGGGCTCGACGATCGTCAGCGCAGGGCCGCAGGAACCGACCATGCTGGCGCTGGTCGCGAACGCCGACACGAAGTTCATGCGTTCGTCGAAGCTGACCACGATCGCGCCCGCGAGGATCGTCGCGAACCACAGCAGCACGATCGCGAGGATCGACGAGATCACCGCGGCCGGCAGCACTTCGTTGTCGAGCTTGATGCGCTCGACGCTCTTGGGCCGCACGAAGTGCCGCAGCGTGTAGCCGAGCAGGCGCAGGATCACGGCGTTGACGAAGGTGTTGGTGACCATCGCCGC
>CALKYL010000080.1 GCA_938003515.1 uncultured bacterium | reverse complement strand
CCGCGGGGAGCGCGACGGAGGGCTCGGCGGCGAGCGCGGCGACGAGTCGGTCCGCGGCGCTCGAGAGGGAGGCGTCGGGATCGCCCGCGACGACGATGGCGACCTTGTCGGCGCGCGCCTCGGGGGATCCGCTGTTTTTTCTTTCCAACCCGGACGGTGTGTCGCCACAGTTGCGACGCCGCATGCTCGATGCAGTGGGCCGCATCAACTCCCAGCATTACCAACAAGTGGGCGACCCAAACATCGAGGCCCGCATCGCCCAGTACGAAATGGCCTTCCGCATGCAGACGTCGGTGCCGGAATTGGTCGACCTGTCGGCCGAATCGCAGCAGACGCTCGACATGTACGGGCCCGACGTGCACAAACCGGGCACGTTCGCCTACCACTGTTTGCTCGCCCGCCGGATGGCCGAACGGGGCGTGCGATTCGTACAAATTTTTCACCGCGGTTGGGACCAACACGGCAATCTGCCCCGCGACCTGCCCAACCAATGCCGCGACATGGATCAACCGAGTGCCGCACTGATCCGCGACCTGGAACAACGGGGCATGCTCGACGACACGCTCGTGGTCTGGGGCGGCGAGTTTGGGCGCACCATCTATTGCCAGGGCAACCTCACGAAAACCGACTACGGCCGCGACCACCACCCGCGCTGCTTCACGGTCTGGCTCGCCGGCGCCGGGCTGAAGGCCGGCCACGCGCACGGCGAGACGTGCGAGTTCGGCTACAACGTCGTGCGCGACCCGGTGCACGTGCACGACCTCAACGCGACGATCCTGTGGCTGATGGGGATCGACCACGAACGGCTGACCTACCTGCACCAGGGCCGGCGCTTCCGGCTGACCGACGTGCACGGCCGCGTCGTGCGGGCGCTGCTCGCCTGACGGCGGCTGACCCGGGCCCCCCCGTCCGACAGGTCGCGCGCCGGATCGGCTACGGTGGCGGCCACCGCGATCCGCGCGGCGACTCCTCCCCATGCGCACGAACTTCCTGCCGTCCGTCCCCTCACTCAACGTCAGCAGCCCCACGCTCGACGCCCCGGCGGTGGCCCAGGAACGCGCGCCGGAGACCGCGGCCGCGGCCGAGGCCGCGGCGGAGCCCGCCGCGCCCCGCGAGGTCGCGGTGCTGCGCCCGAAGGGCGTCTACGCCGACCTGCCGGAGATGGGCTTCAGCCCGCTCGACCTGCTCGGCGGGGGCGCGCAGCCGAAGCCGTTCTTCGAGCTGCTCCAGGTGATCGACGGACTCGCCGACGCGGAGCAGCAGGACGTGCTGCTCGACCTCTCGGCCGGCGCGTCGTTCAACCCGGCGCAGCTCCGCGAGCTCGAGCGCGCGATCACGCGGGTGCGGGGCGGCGGCAAGCGCGTCACGTGCTACGTCGAGAACGCGACGTCCGGCAGCTACCAGCTCGCGGCGCTGTGCGACAAGGTGCTGATGGCGGACATGGGCTCGCTCGACCTCGTGTCGCCCTCCCTGCAGGTCATGCACCTGCGCGACGCGCTCGACCTGCTCGGCATCCAGGTCGAGGTGACGCGGGTCGGCGACTTCAAGGGCGCCGTCGAGCCGTTCATGCTGCCGTCGATGTCCGAGCACCTGCGCGAGCACTACGAGGCGATGCTCGCGTCGATGAACGGCGACGTCGTGCGACGGATCGCCGACGGCCGGCGGCTGTCCGAGAGCAAGGTGCGCGAGCTGCAGGCGCGGCGCCTGTTCTCCGCGGAGGACGCGCTGCTCGCCGGGCTCGTCGACCGGCTCGTGCCGTGGGCGGGCGCCGAGCGCGCGCTCGAGGCGGCGCGCGGCGGTGAGGACCTCGCGTTCGTCGACGTCGGCCCGAAGAAGAAGAAGCAGCGCCGCGACCTGATGGCGATCCTCGGCAGCATGTTCCGGTCGGGCGGCGACGAGGAGATCGAGGATCCCCAGATCGTCGTCATGCACCTCTCCGGCCAGATCGTCGACGGCTACGGCGCCGTGCCCGGCAGCATGGTCAGCGGCCCCGCGGCGAAGCAGCTCGACGAGCTCGCTGCGAACGACCTGGTCAAGGGCGTCGTCGTGCGCGTCAACTCGCCCGGCGGCTCGGCGACCGCGAGCGAGGCGATCCGCCAGGCGCTGGCGCGGCTCGCGGCGAAGAAGCCGGTCGTCTACTCGATGGGCGAGCTCGCCGCCTCGGGCGGATACTGGATCACCGCGATCGGCGAGCCGATCGTCGCCGAGGTCGGCACGATCACCGGCTCGATCGGCGTGTTCGGCATGGCGCTGAAGCCGGGGCCGCTGATGCGCCGGATCGGCGTGCGGCAGGAGATCGTGCGGCTCGACGACGGCCCGCTGCTGGACGCGATCGACCGCCCCTGGAGCGACGCGCAGAAGGAGCAGGTGCAGGGGCTCGTCGACCGGATCTACGACCGCTTCCTCGGCATCGTGGCGGAGTCGCGCGGCAAGACCCGCGAGGAGGTCGACGCGATCGCCGGCGGGCGCGTCTGGTCCGGGCAGCAGGCCGTCGAGCTCGGCCTCGTCGACCGGATCGGCGGCGTCGACGACGCGGTCGCGATGGTGCGCGCGCGGGCGGAGGTCGGCGACGACGTGGAGGTGCGCCACGTGCCGGAGCCGAAGAGCTTCGCCGACGCGCTGTTCGAGTCGATGTTCGAGGCGCGGATCTCGGCGTCGGCGGACGGCGCGGCGCTGCGCGCGCTGCTGGCCGAGTGCGGCCACCTCGGCGAGCTCGTCGCTCTGGTGCGTGAAGCGCTGACCGGCGACGGCGCGACGCGCGTGTATGCGCTGATGCCGCCCGGCCTGCGCGTCCGCTGACGCCGGCGGGCGGGGAGATCCGCCCCTGCCGGTCGACCGAACCCTGCGCGTTTCTTGACCGACCGGGTCTTGCCCGGGCGGACCCCGGCCCTACTGTCCGGGGGTCGGCGGCCCGCGTGCCGGGCCGTCGTGGCACGCAACGTTGGCCTACGACCCGTCGAACGTGTTCGCTCGCATCCTGCGCGGGGAGATCCCGACGCAGGTCCTGCACGAGGACGAACACTGCGTCGCCTTCCGGGACAACGCCCCGCAGGCGCCGACGCACTTCCTGGTGATCCCCAAGCGCGCCATCGCGACCCTGAGCGACGCGACGGCCGAGGACGCGCCGCTCCTGGGCCACCTGCTGCTGACGGCTGCCAGGATCGCGAAGCAGCTCGGTGTCGCGGAGGGCGGCACGCGCGTCGTGATCAACAACGGCGCCGGCGCCGGCCAGTCGGTCTTCCACCTGCACGTGCACGTGCTGGGCGGCAGGCCGCTGTCGTGGCCACCCGGCTGATCCCCACCGCATGAGCGAACCACGCGAACCCCGCGAACCGGACGACGACCTGGTCGACCCCGAGGTCATGTTCCTGCCGCTCGCCGCGGCGCCGGGCGAGGGATGGCACGGCCTCGACCCGGGCGTCGTCGCGCGGCGCATCCCGGACTTCGTGCACCAGGTCCTCAACCAGGGGCAGATCGGTCCGACGGCGATGCTCGAGCTGCAGACCGCCTCCGAGTCGGGGCCCGTCACCTGGGTGCAGCTCGAGGCGCCGCCCGACCGCGACGAGGCGTTCGACCTGCTGCCCACGAACGTGCAGGTCGACGCGATCGTCAGCGGCGAGATCGTGCCGGTCGACGGCGGTCTGCGGCTCGAGTTCCACGTCTTCCGCGACGAGGACGACGACGACTTCGTCACCGAGAAGATGGGCGGCCTGTTGCCGCTGCACGACCCCGTGTCGGGGCTCTTGCGGTTGACCCGGCGGCTCGCGCGGCTGCTCGCGATCCCGTTCCACGAGCCGCCGGCGGGGCTGCTGACCCGCAACGGCCAGGCGTTCCGCCACTTCCTGCACGGCCTCGACAACGCGATGTTGCTCAGCGGCGACCTCGAGATCGACGTGCCCGACGACCGTGAGGCGCTGATCCGGCCGTTCGCCGACGCGCTCGTGCTCGACCCGGGCTTCGGCCTCGCCCTGCGCGTCGCGAACGCGACGATGGCCATCGCGCTGCACGGCGAACGGCTCGACCAGGAGACCGTGCGCAGCTTCCTCGACCGCTGCTACTCGGCGCAGCCGTTCGACGGCGAGGCGTGCGTGGCGGTCGCCGAACAGCTGTCCGACATGGGCGACGAGGACCGCGCGTTCGCGTGGCTCGAGCACGCGACGCACCTCGACCCGCCGCCCTGGCGCGGGCTCGAGAGCCTCGGGATCATGATGGCGCGCCGCGGAGATCCGGCGGCAGCGCGCGACCTGTGGGAGAAAGGGCTCGCCGTCGACGGCCACTCCGACTTCTTCTCGCACCTCGCGCAGCTCGCGTTCGCCGAGGGCCGCGAGGCCGACGCCTGGGGATACATCGTGCGCGGCCTGCGGCGGCTGCGCGAACGCACGCTGCGCGCCGCCGAGTGGGAGGACCACGGCCGCGGTGCCGGCGTGCTGCTCGAATGCCTGCAGGTGCACCTCGGCGAGCGGCGTCCGCCCGAGGACGTCGTGCGCGCGCTCGAGGACCTGCGCTCCATGCTGGACGACGACGAGCGCATCTGCCTCGGGCTTTGCCTGTTCGCCTGCGGCCGCCGCCGCGAGGCGCGCATCGAGCTCGTCGCCGGGCTGCGCTCGGCGCACGACCTCTCGCTGCGCGACCGAGGCGTGCGCGCGATGCTGCAGATCGACGTCGCGGACTTCGAGGCTCGGTTCGCGCGCGCGACCGAGCGCAGCCTGCGCGGCCGCAACGCCAAGCAGGCGCTGGCGGAGTTCCGCCTCTGGCTGCACCTGCAGCCAGAGTTCTGGCCGGCGCTGTTCTACTCGGCCATCGTCAAGCGTCGGCTCGGGGCGCCCGGCGAGGCCCTCGACCTGCTCGCCGTCGCGCTCGAGATGGCGCCGAACCAGCCGGACGTGCTGTTCGAGATGGCCGAGCTGTTCGCCAAGCGGCAGAACTGCAAGCGCGCGCTCGAGCTGATCGAGCGCGCGCTGCCGCAGCGCCCCGGCGAGGCCCGCCTGCACGCCGCGCGCGCGCGCTACCTGCGCGCGCTGGGGCGCCTGGACGACGCGCGCAAGGCGGTGGCGCGGGCCGTCACCGCGGGCCTCGACAGCCCCGAGCTGCGGCGCCTCGCGCGCCAGCTTCGCGCCTGAACCGTCCGGCGCGCACGCGCGCTCACTTCGGGGGCGCGGCGAGCTGGCTGATGTCGACGACGTCGATCGGTCGGCTCGCCAGCAGGTGGTCGAGGTGTTCGCCGGCCAGCCACTCGTAGACGAGGTCGATCGGCGTGCACAGGCCCATGTGCGGCACGACGATCGGCTGGCCCTTGCCGTGCGTGTAGATCTTCGAGAACACGCCGATCAGCTGGCGCGTGTCGGCGCGGTAGATGCCGCCGCCGCTGTTGCCGAAGTAGGTCGGGGCGTTGACCATCCAGTAGTTCGCGCCGTTGAGCTCGTTGTGCAGCGAGCTGACCTCGCCGCGGCTCGGCACCGGGTCGTTG
The DNA here is from genome assembly GCA_938003515.1 of uncultured bacterium. The sequence goes on along the minus strand of CALKYL010000080.1, from coordinate 3,173 downwards.
CCGAGCGGGCAGCCGACCGCACACACCGGATCCCACACGCGCACGAGCTTCGTGTCGGCGCGCGGCAGCACGTTCGCGACGTTCGGCAGCTCGCGGTCGGTCGTCAGCTTGACGAGCGCCGCGTCGATCTTGGGCTCGCTCGCGACCATGTTGCCCTTCACGACCAGGCGCTCGGTGGGCAGGTAGACGGTCACGTCGAAGCCGGTCTGTCGGGCTCGCGGCGTGTCCGCGAGGATGTTGCGCACGACGTGGTAGGACGTGAGCACGTAGGTCTCGACGCGGCCGCCGTGCTTCGGGTTGGGTCCCGAGAACACGATCGTGCCCGAGCCGACCGTGTCGTCGCCGTTGAGCTGCACCGTCGGCAGCAGCATGTGGCGGGTCAGCTCGTCGTGGTCCTGGTAGATCCGGCTCGCGAGGTCGGCGATCGCGCTGCGCGTCTCCGACAGGCGCACCGCGGCGTCCTTCTCCTTGGTGCGCACCTCGCTGATGTAGGCGTCGACCAGCGCCTTCGTGCGCTCGAAGTCGGTGGAGAGCTGGCTGCGGAACATCGCGACGTCCCGCTGCGCGCGCTCGAGCTCGGCGGCGATCGCGCGCGCCTGGTCGGAGCCGGCGGTCGCGGCCTCGAGCTGCCGTTCGAGGTTCTGCATGCGCGCCTCGGTCTCGGCGAGGATCTGGCCGCGCAGGCTCTCGAGCTCTTCGGCGGCGCTGGCCGACGCCACCGCCCGATCGAGCTTCTGTTCGAGCGCCGTGACGTCCGCCTGCCGGACCTCGAGCCGCGCGATCTGCTGATGGAACGACACCATCAGCACCAGGGCCGCGAGGCCGCAGAACACCTCCACGAGAGTGCGCTTCATCCCAGTTGCTTTCCTTCCCGGTTGCCGACCCAGCCCTGTGCCGGGAAAGGGCTTCGGAAAGCGGTCGCGGTCGCCTGAAGGAAAAAGCAACCGGTGCACCGGCAAGCACTTGCAGCGCCCTTGCCAGCGGCGTCACGCGCCCCGCCGCGGCGCGGGGCTGCTGCGGGATTCGGCACCGCGCCGGCCGGTGTCGGGATCTGCGGCACCGGGGCGAGGGGGGGGCGGCGGCGGACGGTGCGAGGTCGGGACCTACGCTGGCCGGCGGATCCGGCCTATCGTGCGCGGGTGACCGACCAAGCGTTCGCCCCGATCCCCGAGCTGCTCGAGGAACTCAAAGCCGGCCGCCCGATCGTGCTGGTCGACGACCCCGACCGGGAGAACGAGGGCGATCTCTGCTTCGCCGCCGAGTTCGCGACGCCGGAGCTGATCGCCCAGATGTCGCGCCAGGCGTGCGGCCTGATCTGCCTGGCGCTCGACGGCCGGATCTGCGACCAGCTGCAGCTGCCGATGATGGTGTCGGACAACCGGTCGCGCTTCGGCACCGCGTTCACCGTCAGCATCGAAGCCACCGAAGGCGTCACGACGGGCATCTCGGCGAAGGACCGGGCGCGCACGATCCTGACGGCCGTGCGCCCGGACGCGAAGCCGACCGACCTCGCCCGGCCGGGGCACATCTTCCCCCTGCGGGCCGTCGACGGCGGCGTGCTGGTGCGCACCGGCCAGACCGAGGGCATCGTCGACCTCTGCCGGCTGGCCGGGCTGCGGCCCGCCGGCGTGATCTGCGAGGTCACCAAGCCCGACGGCGAGATGGCGCGGGTGCCGGAGCTGGTCGAGTTCTGCCGGCAGCACGGCATCAAGATGGGCTGCATCGCCGACCTCGTCGAGTATCGCCGGCGGCGCGAACGGCTCGTCGAGCGCGTCGCGGTCGCGAGGATGCCGACGCGCTTCGGCATGTTCGACTGCCACACCTACAAGAGCCGTGTCGACGACCGCACGCACATGGCGCTGACGCTCGGCATCGACCGGGTCGGGGACGGCGAGCGCTTCCCGCCGATCGACGACGAGGTGCTGGTGCGGGTGCACTCGCAGTGCCTGACCGGCGACGCGTTCGGGTCGCTGCGGTGCGACTGCGGGCCCCAGCTGCACCTCGCGATGCAGCGCGTGCAGGAAGCGGGGCGGGGCGTCGTGCTCTACATCAGCCAGGAGGGCCGCGGCATCGGCCTCGCCAACAAGCTGCGCGCCTACGCGCTGCAGGACACCGGCATGGACACGGTCGAGGCCAACGTGCACCTCGGCTTCCGGCCGGACGAGCGCGAGTTCGGCACCGGGGCGCAGATCCTGCACGACCTCGGGCTGCGGCGCCTCAAGCTGTTGACCAACAACCCGAAGAAGCTCGCCGGCCTGCAGGGCTACGGCCTCGAGGTCGCCTCGCAGATGCCGCTGATGGTCGAGCCCAACCAGCACAACGAGAAGTACTTGGAGACGAAGCGAGCGAAGATGGGGCACCTCCTGGGCAAGCCCCGGTGAGCGCCCCGGCGGGTCGGTCCGGCCGGTGGGGACGGGCGCTCCGGTCCGCCGGCCGTCGCAATCGCCCGCGGTCGGGAAGAAACTGGAACGGCGGCCATCCAACGGCCCCGTGTTCGCCTTGAAGCGCAGCCCCGAGACCTCCGACCGCGAGCTGATCGCCGCCGTGCTCGACGGCAGCGACCACGCCTTCGCGCAGCTCGTCGAGCGCTACCGGGACCGCGTCTTCCGCCTGCTCGGCCGCTACTGCCGGGACGCCGTCGAGTGCGAGGACCTCGCGCAGGACGTGTTCCTGAAGGTGTTCCGCAAGCTGCACACCTTCCAGCACGGCTCGCAGTTCTTCACGTGGCTCTACCGCATCACGGTCAACGCCGCGACCGACCACCTCTCGAGGGCCAGCCAGAAGCGCCTGCGCCTCGTCGAGGACACCGCCGTCTTCGAGCGCGGCGACGAGCGCGACGACGATCCGGCGGCGCCGATGCACGCGGCCGAGCTCGCCGAGGTGACGCGCCGCATCGTCGACGCGATGCCCGAGAAGTTCCGCACGATCCTGATCCTGCGCGAGTTCGAGGAGCTCTCCTACACCGAGATCGCGGCCGTGCTCGACATCCAGCTCGGCACCGTCGAGTCGCGGCTGTTCCGCGCGCGCCAGCGCTTCAAGGACGCGTTGGTGCGGCAGCACCCGGAGCTGCTGCCGATCGCCGGGGGCGAAGTCGCGGGCGAGGCCCGCGGAGGCAAGCGATGAAGCCGTCTCGGGAAGACCTCCTGCTGCAGCGCTACGTCGACGGGGAGCTG
>CALKYL010000079.1 GCA_938003515.1 uncultured bacterium | reverse complement strand
CATCGGCGACCCGCTGGAGCCCGGCAACATCCCCGGGAGTCAGAACCTCATCGTGCCGGACTACCCGTTCCTGCCGCCGCTCCTGAACGCGCTGCTGTCGCGCCACGTCGTCGCGGTCGCCCGCCCGGCGGGAGGCACGATGACCTCGTTGCGCAAGGGTTCGCTCGCACCGGTCGACGTCGAAGCGCTCGACTTCCCGAGCGGCATCGATCTCGCGTACGACTTCTACCGCAGCATCGTCTACGTGCGCACGATCGAGAGCCCGGTCAGCGGCCCGGCCGGCGTCGGTAACTCGCAGATCGACGGCTACTTCTTCTCGCCGTTGATCGGCCGCTTCGGTCCGCGCGTGGTGTCGATCGCCGTCGACCGTCGGCCGGGAACGGCCTACGGCGTCGAGCAGATGGCGATCGATCCGGCGCGCCGGCGCCTGTTCGTGTCGGGGCTCGCCGGTGGCGAGGTGCGCGTCTACGACTCGTGGACCGGCCAGCAGGTCGGCGCCATCACTTCTCCCGACTTCCTGTTCGGCCTCGGCGTCGCGGTCCGCCGTCGCTGACGCGCAGCGCCTGCGCGGCGCGCCGACGAAGCTCGTCGTGGTCGAGGAACCAGGTCAGGAACTGGCCGTCCAGCGTCGTCGCGCGCAGACGATCGCCCCGGGCGAACCGGCAGCAGAACGTCGCCGAGCCGGTGTCGAACTCCTCCAGCGCCGCGAACCCGGCGGTGCTCAGGACCCGCACCGTGCCGCCGAACGACGCGCACGCGACGCGACCGGCGCCGTCGTCGAACGCGACGGCGGTCGCCGGCTTCACGAACGTCGTCACGATCTCGGCGCTGCCGAAGCTCCCGTCCGCCGCGCGTCTCCAGAGCAGGACCCGCCCGTCGTTGCCGGCGGACAGTACATGCGATCCGTCGGGAGTCAGCGCGACGTTCCAGCACGGCTCGCCCGGGCAATGGGGCAGCGGTTCGCCGACGACGCGACCGTGCTCGCAGACGAGCACCGAGCCGTCGGTGCACGCGATCGCGCACGTCGTTCCGTCCGGTGATGCGGTCGCGATCCGCCACGCTCCGCGGGTCACCGTCGAAGCGACCTCGACCGCCATCGACGACGTCTCCACCAGCGCGGTCCCGTCGGCGGCTACGCCGAACGTGCAGAGGCGCGGCGCGACCCCCGGCCCGCCGTTGACGGCGACCCACAGACGGTCGGGAGCGATGAACCGGATCCCGACGACGGAGTCCGGCAGCTTCAGGGCGACCGATACCGCGCCGGTGCGCGCGTCGTGGAGCGACAGCCATCCGGTCGTGCTGCCGCGCGCCATCCACGGACCATGCAGCGCGACGAGGGCCCGCCCTCCCGCGTCGTCGAGTCCTTCGAGGAGCGTGACCGCACCGTCACGCGGTGCGCCGGACCACGCGAGGCGCGGGTTGCCGATGCGCACCGTGTCGTCCGGCGCGACGACGAACTGCCCGAAGGGCGTGCCTTCGGGGTTCCAGAAGGACTCCTGGCCGGGCCCGATCCGACACACCGACACGACACCGTCGGCGGACGCGACGGCGACCACTTCGCCACGGGGGTCGATCGCGAGGCGCGTGCACCGCTGCCCGAACCCCACGATCGGCGGACCGATGGCCGTGCCCTTGCGGTGTCCGAGCTGTACGCCCCACTGGTCGATGCCCGTCGTCGCCACGAGAGGTCCGCGCACGGCGAACGTCTCGACGGGGCTCGGATGCCACTCGAAGTTCGTCGGCGGCCGCTGCCCGGTGGCGTGCCACCGGTAGACGGGACCGTCCGGGGCGGCTCGGTAGACGAAGCCATCGTCGACCACGAGCAGCCGGCCGTGGCCTTCGCGCGGTTGTTCGGTCAACTTGACGACTTCGCCGCTCGAGGGGCAGAAGCGCGCGACGCCCTCGCCGAGGCCGAGCCAGACCCACCCGGGATGGGCGGCAGGCGCCATTGCGTTGACGTGCCGGACGGCTCGTTCGGTGACCGAGCGGACCTCGCGGGAAGCGCGCGCACGCCACGCGAGCAACGCCGACGCGCCGCCAGGCCGGTTCGCGGCAGCGACGACCGTGCCGTCGCGCAACACGGCGCACGCATGCACTCCGTCCGGGGCATCGAGCGACCATCGCTCGGCTCGGCCCGTGCGCAAGTCGACCTCGACGACGCCGTCTGCGGTGCCGAACACCGCGACCCCGAGTTTGCCATCGACCGCGCTGCAACGAAACGTTCTGCGGCGCGGCATCGCGGCAGCCTCGAATCCCGCGACGGGAACTGCCTCTGGCCGGCCTGCGCGCCACCACGCGAGCGTGCCGTCCCGGCGGCCCATCGCCGCCGTGATGGTCCCGTCCACCTCCGCGAACTCGCAACGATCGGCAGGCTCGATGCCCGTGTCTACGTGCTCGATCACGTCCCCGTCCCGTTCCAGCACGGCGAGCCAGCGCTCGAACGCCACAGCGAGTCTCGCGCCATCGTCGGAGAAGAGCAGCGCCAGCCCATCGCCTTCGCCGACGGCGAGCCGGGACACGAACCGCTGCCGTCGCAGTGATCGGTGCAGCTGCTCACGCGTGCGCTGGGTGTTCTCGGTGTCGAACGCGAGGAGCGCGGCGTCCAGGGCCTCGATCTCGTCGAAACGTTCCGCCGCTAGCGCCGCGCCGACCCAGGCGTCCGCACGGGCCGAGCGCTCCGCGCTTCGCGTGCGGTCCAGCAGAAGCGCCGCGGCGACCAGCGCGAGGGTGAGCACGGCGCCAGCCACGGTCGGCCACGGGTTGCGACGCACCCACGCAGCCGCTCGTCGCCATGGCGCCGGCGCGCGGATCGAAACGGGACCACCCCGGCGTGCTCGGTCGAGGTCGTCCGCCAACGCGGCGGCGCTGGGGTAACGATTGCCGCGGTCGGGTGCCAGCGCACCGCGTACGACGTCCGCGACCGACCTCGGCAGCCAGGGCGCGAGTCGACGCGGATCTGGCGCCGGTTCGTTGCGAATGCGCGCGAGCAACTCGTCGCGGGTGCGCCCGGTGTGCGGCAGCTCGAGCGTGAGGCACTCGAACAACGTCGCACCCAGGCCGTAGACGTCGGCCCGCCCGTCGACGTCGGCCCGGCCCTCGGTCTGTTCGGGCGACATGTACGCCGGCGTGCCGACGACATCGTGCGACAGCGTGAGCACTGTGTGCGGATCCACCTCTCTCGCGAGTCCGAAGTCGAGCAATACCGGGGTTCCGTCTCGTCGTAGCACTACGTTGCCCGGCTTGACGTCGCGGTGCAGGAGCCCGCACGCGTGCGCGTGGGCGACGCCGTTGGCGAGTGCGATGAAGGCTGCCAGCACGTCGTCGAGCGACGCGTCCTCGCCGGCGCGCACCTCCGGCAGCGCCCGAGGATCCACGGAGCGTCGCTGGCGGGCGCGTGCGATCCGATCGGCGAGGCTCTCGCCGTCGACGAAAGGCATCGCGAGCCACGCGACGCCGTGTTCGTGGCCGAGATCGAGCACGCCGCACACGTTCGGATGGTCCAGGCGACTCGCGAGCATCGCCTCGCGCAGGAAGCGCGCTCGCGTCTGGGGTCGTGCGACGAGGTCGGGACGGATCAACTTGACGGCCACCACGCGATCGGAGAGCGATTCGTGGCGCGCGCGGAAGACCACGCCCATGCCGCCCGTGCCGAGCGGGCCCTCGAGACGGTAGTTGCCCAGCCTTTCCGGCAACCGCCACAACGCGGCTTTGTCGCCGGGCTCGTCGAGGAAGCCCATTGCGCAGAGCTGTGCATACATCCGCCGCAGGCTCGCCGCCTCGTCCGGATGCGTCGCGCAGAGCCGTTCGACGACGCGGGACCGCTCCGAGGGCGGCGCCTCGAGGCAGGACTGGATCAGGTCTTCGAGCGAGGGGCGCGACACGGCTCTTCCCGGATCGCTGGTATCATGCCATCGGTCCAGGAGAAGATCGCCAGTGTCCGATTCCTCAGCCCGTTCGGAACCGACAGGATCGCCGCCGCCGCTCGGTGACCTCTTGACCGAGCATCTCGCCTTCGTGCGTGCGTTCCTGCGGCTCCGCCTCGGCGACGAGTTCCGCGCGCGCGAATCGGCCGCCGACCTCGTGCAGTCCGTCTGCCGCGAGATCCTCGCCAACCCGCACCGCTTCGAGTATCGCGGTGCTACCGCGTTCCGGGCGTGGCTGTGCAACGCCGCGCTGCTCAAGATCCAGGAGAAGCGGCGCCGGCACTTCGCGGCGAAACGCGACGTGCGGCGCGATGTGCCCGGCGACGCAGCGGTCGCCGAGATCCTCACGTCGAGCTTCGCCGGCCCGGTCGCGAACGCGATCCGCGCCGAGGATCAGGTGCGTATCGAGCGCGCGTTCGACCGACTTACCGAACGGCAGCGCGAGGTGCTGACCCTCGCGCGGATCGTCGGGCTCGGTCACCGCGAGATCGCAGCCCATCTCGGAATCAGCGAGGCGAACAGCCGCACGCTGCTGCGGCGTGCGACCGCGGCGTTCGCAGCGCGCTGGGAGGAACTGCACCCGGGGGAGCGCGGGTAAGCCTCCGTGCGACCAGGGGCGCATCGCGCCGCGGAGCGCACAGTGGGCAC
>CALKYL010000078.1 GCA_938003515.1 uncultured bacterium | reverse complement strand
AGACCTGGCCGCGCACCGCCCGGCCGAGCGCGAACGACTGCGCGTCGAGACCGGTCTCCTCCGAGAAGCTCGTGCCGATCAACAGCACCGGCGCGGCGGGGTCGTCGCCGTACATGCCGACGAGGCCTTCGGGCGTGCGCATGCTGACGCCGTAGTAGTCGCGCTGCTCGGCGAGCGCGTCGCTGAGCAGGCTGAGCGCGACGGGCCGCTGCCCGATGACGTCGTCCGGCAGGACCGCGGTCAGGAGCCCGAGCTGCATCGTCAGGTCGCCGACCGCGCGCACCGACTCCGGGCCGGTGATCGCCATCTCGCGGCGCGGGCCCAGCCGGTCGCCGAAGCGCCGCTCGAGCTCGGCGGCGACCGTGTAGCCGGCGAGCAGCGCCGCGGGCGGACGCCAGTGCGTGTCGCGGGCGAAGTAGAGCTCGCCCGGCGGAACGCCCGGCGCCGGCGCCGCGCGGTGCGCGAGCAGCGGCGCCGCCAGGTCGACCGTCGGGATGCCGAGCGATTCGAGCTCGGCGAGGATGCGGGCGTAGTTCGGCGCCTTGCGCGGCGGCACGACGCCGTCGTCCGGCCAGCAGCGGTCGGGATAGACGCGCGCCTTGTCCGGGACCACGACCAGGAACAGCTCGGCGCCGGCGGCGCGCACGAGGTCGCGCACCTCGGCGAGGAAGCGACGGCGCGCCTCGGTCGCGCGTTCCCAGCCGCGGTTGTTCGGCGACACGGACGTCGCGATGAACAGCCAGTCGTCCTTGCCGAAGTGCACCTGGCTGCTCTGCGGCACGCCGCAGCGGTAGCGCAGCTCGTTCCAGTGCCCGCGCAGCCACCACGTCAGCGGCGACGCCTCGCGCAGCTCCCGCTCCTTCGCGAGCATCCACTCGCCCGAGACGACGTCCGCCGCCGTCGCCGGCGGCGCCTGCACCTGGCTGCGCGTTCGGATCGGCGGATGCTCGTGGCCGAGCGCGCCGTGCCAGACGAAGTGCGCGAGCGGCACGAACGCGCACGCGAGCGCGACCGAGGCGACCGCGAGCCACCGCACGGCCCACTGGCCGGGCGTCTGTGTCGTCGGCGGTGTGTCGGAGTCCACGGGTCTCAGAACTGGTAGTAGATGAACGAGACGAAGTCCTCGGTCAGCACCTGCGCCACGGCGACGGCGAACAGGAGCAGCGACCCGAGCATGACGAGCGGGTGACAGCGCCGCACCAGCACCTCGCTGCGCGGCAGTCCGAACGCGATCACGCAGCCGAGCGCGAGCGCGCCGTAGGCGAACGGCGCCCGCTGGCCGAGGTCCGGCAGCGCGCCGACGCCCCTGGCGCCGACGAGGCCCGTCGCCATCTCGCCCAGCTCGGCGAGCGTCAGGCAGCGGAAGATCACGAGGCCGAGCGTCCAGATCGCGAAGGTGCACGCGACCTGCAGCGCGTGCGGAAGACGGCCGTACGGCGAGACCTTGCCGAAGCGGCGCTCGAGCACGAGGAACACCCCGTGCCAGCCGCCCCAGAGCATGTAGGTCCACGACGCGCCGTGCCAGAGCCCGCCGAGCAGCATCGTCAGCGCGACGTTCAGCTGCGCGCGCGCTTCTCCCTTTCGGTTGCCACCGAGCGGCACGTAGAGGTAGTCGCGCAGCCAGGTGCTGAGGCTGATGTGCCACCGTCGCCACAGCTCGGTGACGCTGTGCGCGAGATACGGCGACCGGAAGTTCTCCGGGAAGCGGAACCCGAGCACGAGCCCGAGCCCGATCGCCATGTCGCTGTAGCCCGAGAAGTCGAAGTAGATCTGGATCGAGTAGCCGACCGCCGCGAGCCACGACGCGGCGAGGCCCGGGTCGGGAGCCGCGTACACCGCGTCGACGAGCGGTCCGACCGAATCGGCGATCAGCACCTTCTTGGCGAAGCCGAGCGCGAACAGCAGCACCCCGTCCGACGCCATGCGCAGGTCGGTCGCGCGTTCGCGCAGCGAGTGCTGCACGTCCCGATAGCGGACGATCGGTCCCGCGACGAGCTGCGGGAACATCGACACGAAGCACAGCAGATCGACGAACGACCGGGTCGGCGCGACGTCGCCGCGATAGACGTCGATCGTGTAGCTCATCGACTGGAACGTGAAGAACGAGATGCCGACGGGCAGCACGACGGCCTCCCACTCCACGGGCGCGGCGCCGGCCCATGGCGCCACGTCGTTCCACGTCGCGACGAACAGGTTCGCGTACTTGAACCAGCCGAGCATGCCGAGGTTGGCGACGACCGACGCCACCAGCAGCAGTCTGCGGCGGCGCTGCTGCGTCGCGTCGCAGGCGCCCATGCCGCGCGCAGCCAGGTAGTCGATCGCGACGCTGACGAGCATCAGCAGCACGTATTGCGGCCGCCACCACCCGTAGAACACGAAGCTGCCGAGCGTCAGGACGGCGTTCCTCAACGGCGCCGGCGCCGCGAAGTAGAGCGGCAGGAACAGCGGCGCGAACCAGAAGAGGAAGACGAACGACGCGAAGACCACGTGGCGCGGGGGATCCTACCCCGCGCCCCCGGCGCCGCTCACGCTTCGGCCTTCGGGTCGCGCTCCATCAGCTCGTGCACCGCCTGCTCGGGCGGCAGCCCCTCGTAGAGCACGCGCGCCACCGCGGTCGCGATCGGCATCTCGATGCCGCGGGTCGCCGCCGCGGCGGCGACCACCTTCGCGGTCCAGACACCCTCGGCGACCTTCGGCGACGACGCCAGCGCCTGGGCCAGCGTCTCGCCGCGGCCGATGCGTTCGCCGAACGCGCGGTTGCGACCGTGGCGCGAGAACGCGGTCACCGCGAGGTCGCCGACGCCGGCGAGACCGAAGAAGGTGCGGGCGTCGGCGCCTTCGGCGAGGCCGTAGCGGCGCATCTCGACCAGACCGCGCGAGAGGATCGCGGCCTTCGCGTTGTCGCCGTAGCCGAGCCCGTCGGCGATCCCGGCGGCGAGGGCCATGACGTTCTTGATCGCGCCGCACAGCTCGACCCCGAGCAGGTCGGGGTTGCGGTAGACGCGGAAGCGCTCGGTCTGCAGCGTCGCCTGCAGCTCCTGCAGCACGTCGTCGTCGTCGCCGGCGATCACGACCGTCGTCGGCTGGCGGCGCGCGATCTCCTCGGCGTGGCTCGGGCCGCTGAGCGCGAACACGCGCTCGGGGCGACCGACGGTCTCGGCGACGACCTCGGACGGCCGCCGGCCCGTCGCCTGTTCGAGCCCCTTGGCGAGCGACACGATCGGGACGTCGCCGGGCATCGCGGTGGCCATGCCGCCGAGCACCGAACGCACGTGCTGCGTCGGCACGGCGACCAGCACGACGCCGCAGCGGTCGAGCACGGCCTCGGCGTCGTTGGAGACGCGGATCGCGTCCGGCAGCACCGTGCCGTCCAGGTAGCGCGGGTTCCTGCGCGAGGCGGCGACCGACGCGGTGTAGACCGCGTCGTGTCCCCACAGCGAGACCGCGTGGCCCGCGGCGTCGAGCGTCAGGGCCATGGCGGTGCCGAAGCCGCCGTTGCCGAGGATCGCGATTCTCATGTCGGTCGAGGTCGCATGCCGGAGTCGGAGGTCAGGAGCCGCGTGCGGCGCGCGCGGCGAAGAAGCGCCGCAGGTTGCCGCGATGCGTCCAGAACAGGAACACGGCCAGGCACAGACACAGGCCCGTGAGCGGCATGCGGCCCGCGAACGCGCCGGCGGGGTCGAGCGCGATCGCGGCGCCGGCGAGCGCGACGCCGAGCGCGAGGCTGCCGAGGAACACCTGACCGGTCGTGAAGCGCACGGCGAAGAACACGCCGATCGCGATCGCGGCGACGCGCCAGTCGAGCGCGAGCAGCACACCGGTCGCGGTCGCGACGCCCTTGCCGCCCCGGAAGCCGAGGAACGGCGTGAACACGTGGCCGAGGATCGCGGCGGCACCGGCGAGCGCGCCGACCGTGTCGCCGTGCGCAGAGAGCCCCCAGGCCGCCGCGCCGAAGCCCTTGCCGGCGTCGAGCGCGTAGACGGCCAGGCAGGCCCCGAGCTGCGCGCCGCGGCCCGGGAAGGGCCGGCTGGCGTGGGTGGGGGCGGCGTTGCCGCGTCCGATCGCGCGCACGTCCTGCCCCTTCGCGAGCCGCACGGTCAGCCACGCGAACGGCACCGCGCCGACCAGGAACGCCGAGAGCAGCACGACCGCGACCATGCGGCGGCCAAGGCTACCGCGCCGCTCTGGCCGTTTGCTCGCAAAGTCGCGTCCGCTACCGTGCCCCGCCCGTGGCCACGCGTATCGGCATCGACACCGGCGGCACGTTCACCGACGTGGTGCGCGTCGCCGGCCGCGCGATCCGGGTGCACAAGCTGCGCTCGACGCCCGACGACCCCTCGCGCGCGGTGCTGGACGGTCTCGCGGCCGTGCGGCGCTCCCCCGACGAGGCGGTCGACCTCGTGCACGGCACGACGGTCGGACTCAACGCCGTCCTGACCGGCGCCGTCGCGCGCACGGTGTTCGTGACCAACCGCGGGAGCGAGGACCTGATCGAGATCGGACGGCAGGAACGCGAAGATCTCTACGCGCTGGCGCCGCACCGCGCCGCGCCGCCCGTGCCCCGCCGGCTGC
>CALKYL010000077.1 GCA_938003515.1 uncultured bacterium | reverse complement strand
AAATTAAATCCCGAACCCCGACCCCGAAATAATCCCGACCCGACCCCGACCCGACCCGCAGCCATGAACCGACGCTTGCCGATCCTGCTCTCGCTCCCGCTGACCGCGGTGCTCGCGGCGCAGCAGCCCAATCCCGAACCGCTCTACGCGCTGCCGACGCGCGGCATCATGACGGCGCTGCAGGCCGGGATCGTGTGGCAGTCGACGCCGGCGACGATCGCGCTGAAGCGCGAGGGGCAGTCGGCGAGGCTCGATACGTTCGTCGGCCGGCGCAACGTGCCGGAGTTCACGGGCTCCCAGATCCTCGCCGCGATGGAGGCGTCGGCCGCGCAGCTGAGCGGCGAGCTCGTGCTCGCGATGCTCGAGATCGACGCCATGAGCTCCGGCAACGACATCCTGCCGCTCGTCGCCGACGGCACCCAGGACTTCCGGATCGCCCAGGCGAACGCCGTCGGCTGGGCCGTGCTCTACCTCGCGGTCGAGCCCGATCCGGGCGAGCCGTTCGAGACCGGTGACGTGCTCGGCTACTACTTCGACAACCCGTCGTTCCCGCAGCAGGTGCGCAGCGGCGTGCGCTTCGAGCTGCTCAAGGACGACCTCGTGCCCGGCGGCTCGCTCGCGCCGCCGCCCGCGGGCACGCCGATCGCCGCGCTCGACGTGTCGATGGGCCTGCTGGACACCAACGACGGCCCGAACACGCTGCTGTTCCCGATCCACGACAAGCTCTACTTCTCGGTCACGACCCTGAGCGCGCTCTTGCTCAACGCCGTCGGGCTGCAGCTCTACGAAGACGGCGGCGCCGCCGTCTACGGTTCGTCCTTCGACGGCGCGACGATCTTCGTCGCGACCTTCGACCGCACCACCGGCGACTGCATGACGGTCGAGGTGCACATGGACGGCGACGACCTGCAGCTCGCCGCCACGGCGAACCGCGAGATCGACGCGCTCGCGATCGGCGCCGTCTCGAACGACGCGCCGCCGCTCGGGCCCAACCAGACGCTGCTCCAGCCGGGCACGAAGACCTACGTGTTCTCGACCGCGCAGCAGGAAGTCGAGGAGCTGATGGTGCTCGCGACGCCGCACCTGCAGGGACCGGAGAAGCGGCGGCTGCGCTCCCAGAACGGCCGTATCCTGGTCGGCCCCGGCGGCACGGTGCGCGGCCGCGTGCGCGGCGTCTGCTCGCAGGACCCCGACAGCAACGGCGGCGGCTCGTGCTTCGGCGTGCCGACCGCCGCCGTGATCCCCGACCCCGCCACCGACCAGCCGCAGGCGACCTACCTCGGGCTGAGCCTGTCGGCCCGCGCGACCGCGGCCGGCGACGAGGGGGACTCGTTCACGATGACGCGCGTGC
>CALKYL010000076.1 GCA_938003515.1 uncultured bacterium | reverse complement strand
GGCAGGATCGGTCGCAACGAGACGCGATCCACGGTCTGCAGCAGGTTGCCCGGGTTGCGCACGACGCGCCGGTCGAGCGGCACCGAGCCGAAGGGCAGGATGCGCGCCGCGTAGAGGTCGATGGCCTGGTTGCCGCTGCCGGTGACCTCGCCGTAGGTGACCGTGAACTCGCAGTGCCCGGCGCCGACCACCGGTTTGACCTCTGCTGCCGCGGACGCTCGCACCGTGATCGGGGCACTGATCGAGCCGTTCAGATCGAACAAGAGGGCCGAGATGTCGAGGTCGTCCTGCCAGACCACGCAGTACTGAAGGTCGTTCGGATCCTGGCGCTGCGAGGCGAGCGCGGCGATGTCGGGGAAGCGTTCGTCGGGGCCGATGAGGCCGATCGAAGTCAGGTTGCCGATGGGCTGGAAGCCGGATGGATGGCGGAACCGGAAGGCCGCCGTCACGACGTCGAAGTCGGACGTGGCCGTGTAGTAGCGCTCCCAGACGGCGCGGTTGGCGTACCAGGACTGGCCGCCGACCGTCACCGTCACGTCGCTGCGCGCCAGCTTCACGTTCTGCACGTAGCCAGCGGTGACGCTGTGCAGCGCGCGTTCGCCGCCCATCGTGACCGAGCCCGAGGCCCCGGGCAGCTGCCAGTACACGTCGCGGATCATGATCGAGGTCGGGTCGTTGGCGCCCTGCGGCGTGCGGTCCCAGGCGACCATCATCGCGCCGTCGCCGGGTCCGGAGATGCACGGGCGGCGGTCTCGCACGCCGGGTCCGGGCAGGCTGAGCGGGAACGCGTTGCTCAGCGGGTTGCCGCCGAGGTCGTACTGGCGGCCCCAGATGCGGTCGTTGCCCTGCCAGACCACCATGAAGCCGGGGACGCTGCCGTTGCTGGCCGCGACCGACGCGAACTGGTTGTCGCCGCCGGTCGTGACCGGGATCACCGGCGTCAGGACGCTGCCGGTGCTGCTGTAGATCCTGGCGTGGATCTGCCGGTCGAAGAAGCTGGCGTTGCGCTGCCAGACGACGACGTACCGGTCGGTGTGACGGTCGTAGGCGACGTCCGGCAGGGTGTCGTTGGTGGACAGGCCGCTCGGGTTGAAGATCGGACTGACCACCGGGTCGACGACGATCGGGTAGCGGGCCGAGTCGAGGAAGGCGGCGGCCACGGTCAGTTCGATGCGGCCCAAGCCGTCGTAGGACGTCTCGACCGGAACGCGCTGCCCGGCGCGGTCGAACGCGAACGCCTCGCCGTAGTCGATCACCGGATGACCGTCGCGGAAGAACGTCAGGGTCCGGTGGCCCGCCGGCGTGGCGTCGGCGGTGACGTTGCCGCCGACCTCGATCGACAGCACCAGGTCACCTTCCCCGGCCGGCGCGGTCGCGAACTCGAACGTCTGCTCGAAGCCGTTCGCGCGCAGCTCGTATCGTTCGACGGTCGACGCGTGGTCGTAGCGCACGGCCGCGACCGAGGCGATCGGCTGCGGCCGATCGGACGCGGCGACGAAGGCGTCGCCGCGGCGAAGGCCGAGCAGGCGCAGCAGCAGCGTCGACTCGTCCGAGCGATCGCCGTCCTGCGGCGTCGAGAGCGACGCTCCGGCGGGCGTGAACGTCGCCCGGTGCCTCGCGCCTTCGACGCGGAGCGTGCCGTCGCGGTCGCATCGGATCGGTGCGCGGGCGTCGCCCGCAGCTGCAGGTGTCTGCCCCGGGAGAGCGGCGGACACGGCAGCGCAAACGAGCAGAAGCCCCTTGATGGAGTCGGAGTGCATGGCGGTCTCGGCCTCGAGTCTGGCGTTGTCGGTAGGGCCCTGAATGACGAGCGCCGACGCGTGTGTCGCGAGAAACCGCCGCGTCCGTCGCCTGCGAGGCCTGCGCCCGGTGTGCTGCCCGGGTTGCCGTGCCGTGCGGCTGGGCCCGGCCGCGTCCGGCGGCGGACCAGCAGCGGCTCGGCGTCGGGTGGCCGTGCGGGCGCGGGAGGGGTCTGCGCTCGACGGCGTGTCGACCGGGCGCGCGCGCTGCTCCCCACGCTTCGGATGGCGCGTTCCTGGCCACTCGTTTCGACGCTGCCGCGGGCGCGGGGCCCGGCGCCGGGCTCAGTGGAGGCGCCTGCCGGGCGCCGTCGGGTGATGCGGTTGCAGCGCTGCGTGAAGTGCAGGCACTACCTGCAGGCGTCAGCGGATCAGGACGTCCAGCCCCGCACTCGCGCTCAGCCCCGAACTCGTCGACGCGTCGAAATAGGCCGCCTGGAAGTACACATGGCTGTTGCCGAGCGTCGGACTGACCGGGATCGGCAGCGACAGCGCACCCTGCCCCGTCCCGTCGAGGATGCTGACCACGATCGCGCTGAGGCTCTGCAGCACGGTCAGGTTGAGGAACGGCAGGTTGGTCTGGTAGCCGGTCGCGAGCACGCCGATGCCGTTGTTCGGGCCGGTCGTCGTCAGCGTGATCGTCTGACCGATGCGTGCGCAGCCTGCGCCGCTGATCGTCGGCGTGGCGAGCGCGCCTGGCGACGCGGGGCCGTAGCTCGTGTAGGTGCCGCACGCCGCGCCGTTGCGCAGCAGCAGCATTCGCGAGCTGCTGAGGAACACGATGTCGCCGCTGACCGGGTCCACCGCGCCGCCGCCGATGCCGAACGCGCCGCCGGCGACCAGCACGCGCGACGCCGGCAGCGGGTTGCCGATGGCATCGATGTCGTAGGCGGCGAGGTTGCCGGCGCTCCACTCGGCGATCAGCAGCTTGCCGCCGAGCAACGGCGCCGCCAGCGGCACGTAGGCCATGCCCTCGGGGTAACCGGCCACCGGGACGCCGGGTCCGGCCGGGCCGGGTGCGAAGGTGCCGTTGCCGTCCGGGGTCAGCGGCAGATCGTGCACGGTGCTGGCGGTGTAGCTGATGACCTTGCAGCGGCCGGCGCCCGGAAAACCGGCCGGCACGAAGGCGCAGGTGCCGACCGTCGACCAGACCCCGAGCGGGTCCAGGTCGTCGACGCGGTCGGCGGCCGTACTGCCGGGCTTGATCTGGCTCAGGCGGTTCGGGCCGTACCAGGTCGCGAACAGCACGCCGTTCGGGCCGTACGCGAGCCCGCCGTCCGTGCCGCCGACGGTGGCAACCGGCGTCGTCGTGCCGAATCCGGTGATGTAGCCCTGCGCGTCGCGCACGAGCGGGAGCGCGACGATCGTCGTCGCCGGGTAGGGCGCGACCACCAGCACATTGGGGTTGCCAGGCAGGAACGCGGTGCCGCCGTAGCCCGGGATCCCGGGCACCGCACCCAGGTTGACGATCTGGTAGGTGCTGTTGAAGGGCGGAAAGACGGTCTGCGCGAGCGCCGACGAGGCGAGCAGCAGTCCGAGGAATGGGAGCGGGATGGGGGGCATGGGCTGGCGGCGGGGTGCGGGCTTGGGAACGGGGGATGCGGGACAGGGGTGCCGGAGCGAGGAGGCGACCCCGCGGTCCCCACACAGCACAGCGGCGTTCGCGTCGGAACCACACCGGGAGCTGGTGGGTGCGATGGCAGCGGGCGCTGCGCGGGTCGTGGCCCGGGGTGCCAGCGGCCGACACCCGGGCGGCGTCGCATCCCCGCAGGCGGCGGCCAGCGGCCGTCCTCGTGCGATGTGGACATCGCCGCGGCCAGCGCGGTCGGCGAGCCCGGGTCTGCGATCCGACGATCGAGGCGCTGCGACGCATCGACCGGATCGCGGCCTCGGTTCCGCATCCGCCGCGCAGTCGGGAGCGCGCGCCCGTCGGTGGCTGATGCGCACGCCGTGTGCGGCCGGACGCCGAACCAGGCCGGAGCGGCCGCGAGACCGCCGGCATCGGCTCCGGCAGCGGGCTATGCTCTCCGCTCCTGCCCGCAACGAATCCCATGCTCGCACTGATATCCCTCGCAACCATCGCCCTGCCGCAGGGCCAGGAGGTCCTGTCCCGAACCGAAGTCGCGATGCCGGGGAGCGGCTCGACGCTACGCGAGGAACGGATCCTCGACCGGGCGACCGGCCGCATCGAGCGGGTCACGCGCGACGGCAGCGGCCGGCTCGTCGATCCGGTGCTGGTGAAGCAGCTCGCGATCGGCGCGCGCGACGCGGCGAACGGCAAGCTCGACTCGCTGCTGATCGAGAAGCTCGCGCTCGGCGGTCCGCACGAAGTCGCCTTCTGGCTGGTCGCGCCGGCGGCGATGCCCGACCTGCGCTCGACGATCGACTCGGGTCGCGCCGCCGGGATGGCCGCCGAGGACGCCCGACGCCTCGCGCTGGCGACGGCGCAGCAGTTCGTCGAGCCCGGCAACGCGGCGTTCGCGGCGGCCGCTCGCGCCGTCGGCGCGGCGGTCGTGCACGTCGACACGATCACGCCGATCGTGTTCGTGCGAGGGACCGCCGAACAGGTGCGTGCGCTGGCCCTGCGCGAGGACGTCGACCTCGCGTACTGGTCCTCGCCGACGTGGGAGCCCGAGGGGTCGCCGATGTGGAACGACTGGGCGAGCAAGACCGCGCGCACGGACGTGGTCCATCGGCGCGGCTACGACGGCGCGGGCGTCAAGGTCCTGATCAACGACACCGCCGCGGTCTCGCCGAACAACCCCTATCTGCCGCCGGTGATCGAGGGCTCGTCGACCAACGTCGCGTCGCACGCCACCGCGGTCGCGGGCATCGTCTGCAGCGCCCACTTCCCGAACACCGGGGCGGCGCCGGGCCTGACCCAGCTGTACAGCTACGGCGGCGCCGGTGACAGCGTCGCGCCGCAGGCGTGGGCGTGGGGCATGAACCAGGGCATCAGCTTCGGCAACTGCTCGTGGTGGAACGGGCAGAAGGGCGAGATCCGGTTCCTGGACCGCTACTTCGACTACATCATCCGCCACTTCGCCGTGATGATGTTCAAGTCCTGCGGCAACCAGGGCAACGGCGACGGCAAGGTCACGACGCCGGGCTGCGGCTACAACATGACGTCGTCCGGCAACGCCGTCGACCAGAACAACCACGACTGGAACGACGACACGATGGCGTCGTCGTCCAGCTGGGTGAATCCGATCGAGGGACACGACAAGCCGGAGGTCGCCGCCTGCGGCACCGGCAATACCGGTTACGATCCCGACGCCTAACGCTAAGGCAACGTCGGCACGGGCACGTCCTACGCCTCGCCGGTCACGTGCGGCACCGCCGCGCTGCTGGCGCAGACCGACAGCGCGCTCGAGGCGCAGCCGGAGGCGGTCCGGGCGCTGCTCATGGCCGGCGCGTTCCACAACGTCGAGGGCGCAGCGGTGCTCAGCGACCGCGACGGAACCGGCCACATCAACGCGGCCGCGTCGCACTCGGCGCTGGTGCGGGGGCAGCTCTACACGACGACGTTGACCCCGGCGTCCTTCGTGCAGGGCGTGCACGAAGTGACGATCCCGCTGGTCGCCAACGACGAGACGCGGGTCTGCGGCGTCTGGTTCTCGCTCGCCGACTCGAGCTACTCGACCAGCGTGCTGCAGATGGATCTCGACATGACGGTGTGGTTCGGCACCACGCTGGTGGCCGCTTCGGCGAGCCAGTTCAACCCGTTCGAGATCGTGCAGTTCGTGCCGCCGTTCACCGGGGACTACACGGTGCGCCTGCAGAGCCAGCAGTTCCTCGGTTCGAGCGAGCCATTCGCGCTGGCGTGGGTCAACCGCCGCAACGCGGCGACCAACGAAGTCGTCGTCGGCGGCAACATCACGCCCGGCGGCACGATGACGTTCGAGTTCGTCGACGTCTACCACCCGGGCGCGGACTACCTCGCGGTGCTGTCCGTCACCGGGGCGCCGGCGACGGTGGCCGTCGGGCCGCTCAAGGTCTTCGAGCTCGGCTTCGACGTCGTCACCGAGTGGAGCCTCGGCCTGCCCGGCTTCGCCGGCACCTACGCCGCCGACGGCCGCGCGACCGCGAGCCTGACGCTGCCGAACCTGCCGTGGCTCTCCGGCTTCGTCGTGCACAGCGCCGTCGCGTCGCTCGACCCGGCGTTGCCGGAGATCGTCGAGGACACGTCGCCGGTCACGACCTTCGTCATCCAGTGACGCGATCGGTGCATCGCGGCGAGCGGCCGTCGCTCTCTTGCTGAGCACGCGCTCGCCGGCGCGTTCGCGTTCCTCGGTCCGGACGCCGCCGCCGCGTCAGAGCACGCGGCGGTATTCGGCGAGCGGGCTGCCCTGCGAGTCGAGGATGCGCAGGCGCCAGGGCAACTCGGCCGGCAGCTGCAAGTCGCGCCACACCGGCACGTCGACCACGACGCGCGCATCGGGGTCGCGGCGGTGCCACGCCACCTGCTTCCACTGGGCCGCCCCGTTCTCGCCGTAGCCACGCTCGACCACGTAGGGCAGCTCGACCTCGAGCGACGCGACGGCGTGCGGCGGCGCCGCGCAGTCGGCGAAGTAGGCCGCGACGTCGATCGTCACCGCTGGCATGGCCGGCTGCCAATCGACCCGGAGCGCGGGGTCGGCGGCACGCCTGACGAGGCCGATACGGGCTTCGTCGGTGCCCAGCGCGAACTGCTTCCAGTGCTCGGGCACGCCGGCGATCCAGATTCCCCCGTCCTCGCGCCCCCACTCCCACACCGAGAACCCGTGGGTGTGGTCGCCGTAGCGTCCGAGGTCCCACCAGGGATTGGAAGGTCGCGCCTCGAGGCGCACGCTGGTCACCTCGCCGAACCCCGACGGCACCTCGACCCGGAGCGGCTCCACGGCTTCGGAGAGCGGCAACGCGAGGCGAACGACGCGGTCGTCGGCCTCGACGTGCACCGGGCGCTCGAACCAACGGCCGTCGGCGAGGCGCACCAGCACCTTCCCGTACGCGTCGTGGCGATGGCTGTCGAAGACCGCGAGGCCGCGCTCGAGCCACTGCGGACGCCCGAAGCCGCGATGCACCGCGTAGCCCTCGACGTCGACGCGCCGGCCGCGCGCGTCGACCACCGCGATCTCGACCCGCGGCACGGGACCCGCGGCGGCGAACACGAACTCGTTCGGCGCCGTCGCCGCGGCGACCTCGTCGGCTTCGTCGACCTCGAAGCCGTGGCCGAGGGCCCGATCGGCCTCGACCAGCATGCCCCGCAGCACCGTCGACGAGAGAACATCATCGCAGCCGGCGCGCTGCCGGGTCTGGCCGACCCAGACGACGCCGGCGCCGGAGCGCGTCGTCACGTCGCAGCGCGCCGAGTCCCAGCCGGGACCGACCACGGCCGAGAACCGCACCTCCCACTCGGTGCCGGTCGGCGCACCCTCGATCCTCGCGGTGACGACCGCGGTCTCGGGAAGCACGATCGGTCCTTCGACCGGCAGCGGGGTCGAGTACCAGAGTTCGGGCGCGAAGCGCACCGACACCGCCGTGACGGGGGCCTCGCCTTCGCGGAGTTCGGGGAGCGCGATCGTGCCGGCGGCGTCGGTGTGGAGCGCCGAGTCGTGCGGGGGTTCGACGTCGCGCTGGCGGTCGATGCCGGCGATCGCGCGACCGGGCCGCGCGCGCTGCGTCCACCGCGGCCGCTCGTCGCCGCGCCAGAACCAGACCGGCGCAGCCGCCAGCTGCGCGCCTGCAGCGGTCTCGAAGCGGACCCTGGCCTTCACGGGCACGGTGCGTCGCGACGCGGGCAGGGCTGCCGTGCCGGCGCTTGCGGGCGCCCCTTCGACTCTCGCGGCGGGGTCCGTCCGAGGTGGCGTCGCGGGGTCACGTGATCGCCAGAAGGCCGTGAGTCCCAGCACCGTC
>CALKYL010000075.1 GCA_938003515.1 uncultured bacterium | reverse complement strand
ACCGACGTCGGCGCCTCGCCGCCGACCGCGCCCTCGACCAGCCAGTCGGCCAGCCCCCCCGGCGAGGCGTCGAGCGCCGTGTGCGGCGAATAGACCGGGAAGCCGGCGCGCAGCGCCGCGACCAGCCGCCGCGCGCCGGGGTCGCGCGCGTCGAGGCGCGCGAGCGGCCGGAAGATCGGCGGGGGGTAGGCGACGACGAGGTCGGCGCGCCAGGCCTTCGCCTCGTCGACGACCGGCTCGGTCAGATCGACCGTCAGCAGCGCCCGGCGCACCCGGCTGGCGCGCGCGCGCGGCCGCAGGAGCAGCCCGACGTTGTCCCAGTCGGCGGCCAGCTCGAGCGGCGCGATCTCGTGCAGGAGGTCGAGGACCTCGTCGAG
Source organism: uncultured bacterium (assembly GCA_938003515.1). The sequence goes on along the minus strand of CALKYL010000075.1, from coordinate 7,323 downwards.
CGTCGGCGCGGCCATCGCTCAGGACGCGCCGGCGCTGACGACGTGCAGCCGGTCCGGGTGCAGGTGCCGTTCGGCGGCGTCGCGCACCTGCTCGGGGGTGATCGCCCGGACGATGTCCGGGTAGCGCTCGAGGAAGTCGAAGCCGAGGCCGAAGCGCCGGGCGCGGATCGCGTAGGCGGCGAGGTTGCTGTTGCGCTCGAGGGCGAACACGAAGCTGCCGGTGAGGTACTGCTGCACGTCCTCGAGCTCCTGCGCGCTCGGCGGCTCCTTGCGGATCCGCCGGATCTCGGCGAGGAAGCCCTCGACCGCCTGCTTCCGGTGCTCGGGCGAGGTGCCGATGTAGGCCGTGAACGTGCCCGGCTCCTCGCCGGCGCTCGGCGTGATGCCGGCGCTGACGGCGTAGCAGAGCCCCATCTCGTCGCGCAGCCGTCGCGAGCACCGCGACGTGAAGCCGGGCCCCGTGCCCAGGATGTGGTCCATGACCGAGAGGACGTAGAAGTCCGGGTCGGTGCGACGGATGCCGGCGTGGCCGAGGAACACGTGCACCTGCTCGCGCGGCATCGCGAGGTGCACGTCGCGCGCCTTCTGCGAGAGCTCGACCTTCGGCACGCCGGGGTGCACGGGCGCCTTGCCCCGGAAGCCGCGGAACGCGCGTTCGAGTCCGTCGAGCATGCGCTCGGGCTCCTCGGGACCGGAGGCGGCGACGTAGCCGCCGGCGGGCCGGAACCAGGTGTCGTGGAAGTCGCGCAGGTGCTTCGGCTTGATGCGCGCGACGCTCTCGGCGGTGCCGTGCGGCGGCCGGCCGAGCGGATGGCGGCCGTAGATCTCCTTGCGGAAGCGGCGCGCCGCGACGGTGCGCGGATCGTCCTCCTCCGCCTTGATCTCGGTCAGCACCTCGGTCTGGACGCGGCGCACCTCGCGGCCCGGGAAGCTCGGCTCGAGCACCATCTGGCGCAGCAGGTCGGTCGCCTTCTTCTGGGACACCGCCGGGCACATCACGACGCCGCCGCGGTGGTTGCCGTCGAGCATCGCGCCGAGGCTCTCGGCGGCCGCCGCCAGCTGCAGCGCGTCGTGGCGCTTCGTGCCCTCGTCGAGGCAGTCGCCGACCAGGTTGGCGAGCCCGGGCGCGTCGACGGGCTCGTCGCCGGCGCGCACGTCGAGCGACACGACGCAGGCGAACGTCGGCACGCCCGGGTTGTGGACCGCGAGCAGCGTCAGACCGGACCGCAGCGTGCGCTCGGCGATCAGCAGGCGGATCGGCGGGGCCTTGGTCGTCATCGCCGGACGCGCCCCGCCTTCGACCGCTTGCCGCGACGGCTCTTCGCGCCGCCGGCTCGCGACGCGCGCGCCTTGGCGGCGGACGCGCGCTTCTCCGGACGTTCCTTCGGGACCGCCCAGACGATCGTCGCCCGGTCGAAGTCCAGGTACCTCGCGGCCGTGTCGCGCAGCTCGCTGCGCGTCAGCGAATCGTAGGTCGGCAGGACGTCGGCGAGCGTGCGGTAGCCGCCGGGCGTGCCGGCCTCGAACCGCGCGAGCTTCATCGCGAGATCGAGCGCGGTCTCGTCCTGGAACAGGAACGACGCTCGGATCTGCGTGCGGATGCGCTTCAAGTCGCGCTCCGCGACGCCACGGGCGACGAGGCCGGCGACCTCCTCCCGGATCGCCGCCTCGACCGCGTGCGGGTCCGCGTCCGGGTGCAGCTCGCACAGCACGAAGAAGCCGCCGGGATCCTGCCGCGTCTCGTTCATGACGCTGACGTCGGCGACGCTCTCGTCGCGGACCACCAACCGCCGGTAGAGCCGGCTGTTCTTGCCGTTGCCGAGGTCGTGCGAGATCAGGTCGAGCGCGTAGTCGTCACGCTCGCCCATGCGGCAGGTCGGGAAGCCGATCGCCATGCGCGTCACGGAGTGCGGCGTGCGCATGATCGCGCGGCGCTCGCCGGGCGGCGGCGGCTCCGCGATCGGCGTCGTGCGCTCCTCGCAGCGCGGCAGCCCTCCGAACAGCTTCTCGATCCGCTGCGCGGTGCGCTGCCGGTCGATCGCGCCGACGACGACGAGGAACGCGCGGTTGGGCCCGTAGTGGCGACGGTAGTAGTCGCGCATCTGCTGCACGGTCAGGCGCTCGAGGTCCTCGCGGTAGCCGATCACCGGGTGGTGGTAGGGGTGCGTCTGGTAGAGCATCGCCTCGGCGACCTGGTAGAGCGGACGCCACGGTTCGTCCTCGCCCATCGCGAGCTCTTCGAGCACGACGTTCTTCTCGCTCTGGAACTCGACCGGGTCGAGCAGGCAGCCGCGCATCCGGCTCGCCTCGATCTCGAGCGCGGTCTCCCAGCGGTCGGCCGCCATCGCGAAGTAGTAGGCGGTGCTGTCGGTGTCGGTGAAGGCGTTGTTGCTGCCCCCCATCTTGCTGGTCTGCAGGTCGATCTGCCCCTTCCCGAACTCGGCGGTGCCCTTGAACATCATGTGTTCGAGGAAGTGCGACACGCCCGTCTCGCCGGTTCGCTCGTCGCGCGAACCGACGCGGTACCAGCAGACCGACGCGACCACGGGCAGCGCGCGCCGCTCGACCAGCAGCGCTCGGAATCCGTTGTCGAGCTCGACGATGTCGACGTCGGGCAGCATCTCGAAATCCACGGTCTTGGTCATCTCGGTGTCTGTCGTTGACGGGGGCTCTGACCGGCGCGGCGGCGCTGGCCGGGCCGGCCCTCACGCGGCGGCGGCGGCTCGGCGCCCTGCGCCTGCTCGCGCAGGGCCTGCACCTCGTGCAGCTGCAGGAAGCGCCATTCGCCGTCGCCGAGCCCGTGCAGGTTGAGGTGGCCGATGCGCACGCGCTTGAGCGAGATCACCGGGTGGCCGAGCTTGGCGAACACGCGGCGGATCTCGCGGTTCTTGCCCTCGCGCAGCGTGACCTTGAGGTACGAGCGGTCGCGCGCCAGGCGCTCGATGCGCAGCTGCATGCCCCCGGTCGGGCCCTCGGAGAGCCAGACGCCGCCGCGCGCCTTGTCGAGCGTCGCGTCGTCCACCCGACCGCGCACGAGCACCGCGTAGAGCTTCTGCACGCCGTAGCGCGGGTGCGTCATCTCCTGCGCGAACGCGCCGTCGTTGGTCACCAGCAAGAGCCCCTCGCTGTCGAGGTCCAGCCTGCCGACCGTGAACACACGGCCGCGGATGCGCGGCAGCAGGTCGATGACGCGCCGCTTCTGCTCGTGGCGGGCGTTGGTGCAGACGACGCCCTTCGGCTTGTTGAGCAGCACGTAGACCGCCTTCTCGGGCTCGAGGCGCGAACCGTCGAAGCGCACGTCGTCCTGCCGCGGATCGACGCGCACGCCGAGCTCGGTGACCAGCTCGCCGTTGACCTCGACGCGGCCCGCGCGGATCAGCTCGTCGGCTCCGCGGCGGCTGCATACGCCGCACTGCGCGAGGAAGTGGTTGAGCCGGACCCGGCCGTCGGCGGCGGGCCGCGCCTCGCCGAGCACGTCGCTCGGCGTGACGACGAGGCCCTCCGCGCGGCGGCGACTGCCGGCCGCGCGGGGCTTCGACCGCGGCCGGGAGGGCGCCGCGCCGCGCGCGAACCGCTGGCCGGGCTTGCGATCCTCGTGGCGCCGCGCCATCAGCGGGCTCCCGGATCACACACCATCAGGTCGATGTGATCGTCGGGCACGATCGCGACGGCGTCGACGCACGCGGGCACCAGCAGCGTGTCGCACGCCGCGAGCGGCAGGGCGCCGTGCTCCTCGTCGCGAGTCCAGTCGAGGCGCCCCGCGCCGCCCAGCACGGTCACCGCCAGGTAGCGCCCGTGCGTCGGCAGCAGCGCCGCGCGCCGCAGGTCGTAGCGCCGCACGGCGAAGTGCGCGCCTGCCATCAAGAGCTCGCCCCCGTCGGGCAGCGACGTCGGCCGCCGCACGGGCCGCTCGAAGTTCGGCGCGACGTCGACGACGCGCCGCGCGCGGTCGATGTGCACCTCGCGGCCGCGCCCCCAGTCGTAGAAGCGGTAGGTCAGGTCGCTGTTCTGCTGGACCTCGAACGCGAGCACGCCCGGACCGATGCCGTGCACGGTGCCCGGCGGGATGTGCACGAGATCGCCCGGTTCCGGCCGGAACGAGTAGACCAGCTCCTCGACCTCCGTGGTCTGCCAGCGCGCGAGGAAGCGTTCGCGATCGACGCCCGGCTTCACGCCGTGCACGATGCGGGCGTCGGGCGTCGCGTGCAGCACGACGCAGCACTCGTCCTTGCCGCCGTCGCCCTCGGCCTGCCCGTCGTCCGGATGGACCTGCAGCGACAGCGCCTCCCTGGCGTCGAGGAACTTGAGCAGCAGCGGGAACGCGCCGTCGTGCCCGAGCGGCACGCCGCGCCCGACCAGCGCCTCCGGGTCGCGGCGCACGAGCTGGCCGAGGGTCAGGTCGCTGTCGCGCAGCGGGCTCGAACCCTCGGGCCGGTCGTAGAGCAGCCACGCCTCGCCGATCGCGTCGTCGGGCGGCAGCTGCATGCCGAGCACGGACTCGAGCGCGCGGCCGCCCCAGACCTTCGGCAACAGGCGGCTCTCGAGGAAGAAGGGCTCGCGCACGACGGACCCGGCGGTCAGACGCTGGCAGGGACTCAAGGCCGGGGATTCTAAGCCCGCTCCACGGATTGCGCCACGAGGCAAACGTCGCAACCCCGCCGTGAGCCGGTGATGATGCGCCGCGTGAACACGCCGAGCCGCTTCCCGCATCCGCTCGTCCTGATCTTCGCGATGGTGGTCGTCGGCCAGCTGCTGACGTACGTGCTGCCGAAAGGCGAGTTCGCGACCGAGCCGCGGCCCGACCAGGGCGCGGCGTACGCCGAGGCCGAGGGCGCAGCGCCGCTGCGCGAACGGCTCGCCGAGGCGCGCGCGCGCCGCGGCGTGACGACCGAGCAGCTCGGCGCCCTGTTCGTCGTGTCCGCCGACACCGTCGAGGGCTGGGAGGCCGGCCCGCCGCGCGCGGACGAGGCCTGGCGGCCGGGCACCCGGATCGAGGCCAACGTGGGCCGCCTGCTCGACCGCTGGGTCGAGACCGGCCAGGCCCCGACCGCGGCCGAGATCGCGGACTGGAAGCGCGCGGTGGAGAGCCGGCAGCGCGTCGTGCCGGGCACCTACACGCGCATCGACGACGCCTCGCCGCTGCCGTGGCACGCGGCGCTGACGTCGATCGCGAAGGGCTTCGCGGCCGCGCAGGACATCATCTTCTTCGTGTTCGTCGTCGGCGGCGTGATCGGCGTGCTGCGCGCGACCGGCGCGATCGACGCGCTGATCGGCCGCGCGATCGAGCTGTTCTCGGGCCGGCCCGTCGTGCTCGTCGCCGGCATGACGCTCCTGTTCGCGATCGGCTCGTCGACGATCGGCATGGCGGAGGAGTACATGCCGTTCGTCCCGATCCTCGTGACGCTGAGCCTCGCGCTCAAGATGGACGCGGTCGTCGCGCTGGGCATCGTCTACATCGGCGCCGGGGTGGGCTACGGCTGCGCCGCGGTCAATCCGTTCACCGTGACGATCGCGCAGGACATCGCCGGCATCGAGCGGCAGTCGGGCTGGCTGTTCCGCGTGGTCTTCATGCTGTTCGCCGCCGCCGTCGGCGTCGTGCACATCATGCGCTACGCGCGCCGCATCCAGCGCGACCCCGACCGGAGCCTGGTGAAGGACGTCGACTACTCGACCGGCTACGAGATGCCGGAGAACGTCGCGCTGACGCCGGCCCGCATCGTCGTGCTCGGGAGCTTCGCGGCCGCGATCGCGGTGTTCGTCTACGGCGCGGCCGAGCTCGACTGGTACTTCACCGAGCTGATGGCGCTGTTCCTCGGCCTCGGCATCGTCGCGGCGGTCGTCGGCCGGCTGAGCCCCAACCGCGCGGCGGCCCGCTTCTGCGAAGGCGCCGCGGAGATGACGACGACGGCGCTGTTGATCGGCGTCGCGCGCACGATCGAGGTCGTGCTCACGGACGGCGTCGTCATCCACACGATCATCGACGGCGTCGCCGAGGCGATCAGCGGCGCCGGTCCGTACGTCGCGTCGCTCGGCATGCTGGTCGTGCAGAGCGTCGCCAACTTCTTCATCCCGTCGGGCTCGGGGCAGGCCTACGTGACGATGCCGATCATGGCCCCGCTCGCGGATCTCTGCGGGGTGACGCGGCAGGTCGCGGTGCTCGCCTACCAGATCGGCGACGGCTTCATGAACATGGTCGTGCCGACCAACGCGCTCCTGATGGGCATGCTCGCGCTGGGCCGCATCCCGTTCGCGCGCTGGATCCGTTTCATCGCGCCGCTGATGCTGCAGCTCTACCTGCTGGCCGCGGCCGCCATGCTGGTCGCGCGGCTGATCGGGTACTGAAGGCCGTCGAGCAGGCGTTCGGCGGCGGCGCGCGGCGCGTAGTGCTCGAGGTAGACGGCGCGGACCTCGTCGGGGTCCGCCGCCGGCAGATCGCGCGGGTCCGCGAACACCACCGGCAGAAGGCCGTCGGGCAGCGCGACCCGCGACGGCACCGGCCGCCACAGCGGCGTGCCGACCGCGAGGCATTCGTGCAGCCGGAAGCAGAGCGCTCCCTGTCCCGGCAGGTCGACGCCGCAGCGCGCGGCCTGCCAGAGCCCCATGACCTCGGCGAACGGGATGCCGGACTGCACGATCCCGCGCGAGCCGGGCCAGAGCCCGTCCAGCGTCTCGAGCACACGGCGCCGCGCTCCGCCGTAGCGCGGATGGTCGACGGTGCCGCAGAACGCACAGTCCCAGTCGTGCCGCCGGCGCTCCGGCAGGAACCACCACTCGCGGGGCGGCCGCGTGTACTCGAGCCACAACACGACCGCGTTGTAGAGGAACGGCAGCGGCCGCCAGCGCCCGCCGGCCTGCGCCGGCGCCTCGCGCGCGAACAGCCGCGCGTTCGGCAGCGCCTCGAACGCGACCTCGCGCGGCCCGGCGTGGTCGGACATGTCGACGACCGCGACCCGGTCGGCCGCCTGCGCGCGTTCGAGCCAGTAGCGCAGCCGATGCGGGTAGACCAGCGCGCCGGCGTCGTCCTGCAGCGGATCCGTCACCGGCACCGGCGGCCCGATGGCTGCCGTCACCTTCACCCAGATCAAAGAGGTGGTCGGCGAACACGTCGACGCAGACGAGCAGGTCGCTGGTCACCGACGCGCGCAGCTCGCCGCCGAAGCAGCGGTGCACCAGCTCGTCGGCCATGCGGTCGAGTTCGCCGCGCGCGCGCCGCCGCTCGGCGCGGCGGTAGCGCACGTCGTGCCCCAGCTCGAGCAGACCGATGGCCAGCCCGAGGCCGAGTCGCGTCGGGTCGACCACCTCGATGCGCACGGCGCCGCTATC
>CALKYL010000074.1 GCA_938003515.1 uncultured bacterium | reverse complement strand
TCGCCGCCGCCCTGGAGTTCGTAGGGGCGGCGCCGCGCGCGGGCCGCGAGCGGCAGCTGGGCGCGGGCCGCCTCGAGGTCGCGCCGCGCCATGTGCACCCCGGCGAGCAGCCCGTGCGGCGTGCCGAGCGCCCCGAGGAACCCGTCGCCGAAGCGCTCGACGAGTTCGGTCCGCAGCGCCACCGATGCCTCGGCGTGCGCCGCGGCGTCGTCGAGACGGCGCGTGCGCCACGCGACGAGCGCCAGCGCGTCGCGGACCGAGCCCGCGAGCGCGAGCGGCAGGCGGTCGCGTCCGCCCTCGAGCAGCGCCTCGCTCTCCCGCTGCGCCGTGAGCAGTTCGGCGCGCGCGTCGTCGTAGCGGCCGAGCGTCGTCAGCGAGCTGCCGAGCTGGAAGTGCGCCTGCGCGATCTGGCTCGCGAACACGCGGTCGCCCGGCTGCCGCCGGCGCCCGGCCGACGCGAGTTCGAGCGATCGACGCAGCGCGGCGAAGCCGGCGTCGTGGTCGCCGAGCTCGAGCCGGATCCGTCCGACGCGGTAGTGCGCGCCGGCGGCCTGCGCGTGCAGCGCGAGGTCGTCGGGGCGTTCGGCGAGGAAGCGGTCGAAGAAGCCGGTCGCGTCCTCGAGCAGCTGGCGCCGGATCGCGGCCGTCTGCGGCACGTTCTCGAGCGTCTCGCTGCCGACGCGCGACAGCATGCGGTCCACGGCCGCGACCGAATCGCGGAAGCTCGCTTCGGCGCGCACGGCTTCGTCGTCGGCGCGCGCCCGCTGCAGCAGGCTCACGACGAGCCCGATCACGAGTGCCAGCACGGCGGCGGCCGCGGAGATCGTCACCGCGCGGTTGCGCGCGACCCACTTGCGCAGCTCGGCCCACGTGCCGCGCTCGTAGGCGCGCACGACGTGCCCCGCGTCGAACCGCCGCAGGTCGTCGCGAAGCGCCTCGACGTCGGCGTAGCGATCCTCCGCGGCGCGGGCCATCGCACGCGTGCAGATCGCGACCAGCTCTGCCGGCGCGTCCGGCGCCAGCCGGGCGAGCGGCGTCGGCGGCCCGGAGCAGAGCCGGTCGAGGATCGGCCGGTCGCTTTCGCCGTCGTCGTACGGCGCGCGGCCGGCGAGCGCGTGGTAGAGCATCGCGCCGAGCGCGTAGATGTCGGTCCTGCCGTCCGCGTCGTTCGGGCCGAGCAGCTGCTCGGGAGCGAGGTACGAGGGCGTGCCCATCACGTCGCCGACCAGCGTCCACTGCGGCGTGTCGCCGGTGTCGCGCGCCGGCACCTCGTCCGGATCGGCTTCCGGGAGCTGCGTGGTGGCCGCGAGCGACCGGCCCGACGCGCGCGCGAGCCCCCAGTCCATCACATAGACCTCGCCGAAGCGGCCGACCATGACGTTCTGCGGCTTCAGATCGCGGTGCACGACGCCGCGGCTGTGCGCGAACGCGATCGTGTCGCACACCCGCAGCAGCACGCCGACGACGCGGCGCCAGCGCTCGGCGGGCGCCTCGCGGTGCAGCTCCGCGATCACCTCGGCGAAGGTCCGCCCGCGCACCATCTGCATCGTGAAGTAGGGCGCGCCGTGTTCGTCGAGGCCGAGCTCGTGCACGGGCACGACGCCGGGGTGGTCGAGCTGCGCCGTGATGCGGGCCTCCTCGAGGAAGCGCGCGTGTTCGCCCTCCGTCGCGCCCGGACGTGCCCGCTTGAGCGCGAGCTGCCGCTGCAGGCCGGGGTCGACGACCCGGTACACGACGCCCATGCCGCCGCGGCCGAGTTCGCCCTGCCGCCGGTAGCGCTCGGGCATGCCGTCGTCGCCGGCGGGCTCGCCGCCGGCCTCGAACGCGGCGAACTCGGCGGCGACCAGCGCTTCGAAGCCGGGGAAGCGGCGCTGGTAGTGCCCGACGTCGTGGCGCTCGCCGCGCTCGCGGTCGTCCAGCAGCGCGACGAGCAGGGCCGCGCGCACGCCGGATTCGTCGGTCGCGTCGGGGCCGGCGGGCCGCCGGGTCGGATCGTCTCGGTCGGGGGGGCTCACGGCGCGACCATACCGCGTGGATCGCGGGCTAGAGGCCCACGATGTTGCGCAGGCTGTTGCTCGTCTTGAGGGTCGTCGGAGAGATCGACCAGAACTGCGTCAGGTACTCGAAGCCGATCAGCCCGTACGAGTTCGGGATGGAGAACGCGAACGTCGAGGCGCCGGAGGCGTCCGCGATCGTCACGTCGAGCGACACGACGTCGTTGAAGGCGAAGCAGCCCGGTTCGCCGCCGATCGGCTGGAGCGGCGCCGGCAGCGGCGTGCCGTTCCATTGGCTCGTCGACAGACCCATCGCGAAGACGCTGAGCTGGTTCGGGTAGCCGTTGGCGCCGTCGTAGTCGACCATCGCGCCGATGCGCGGCAGATCGGCCGCGGTCTGGACGTGCACGGGAGAACCGCAGCCGCTGCCGACCGGCTGCACGCCGGCGAGGTTCTGCGACCACGTGAGGATCGCGGACTCGATCGTCGGGCGCAGCAGGTTGTAGACGGCCGCGGAGACGGCGGAGTTCGCGGCGCTCGCGTCGCTCGCGTCGTTGACGAACGCGCCGAACGTGTAGTCCCGGTGCACGAGCACGCCGTTCTGGACGAACGGGATCGAGACGCGGCCGAATCGCGCCGAGTGGGCCCGCGACTGGGCGACGAAGTCGTAACCGCCGTCGGTGAACGCGCCGTCGAGGAAGGCGGTGAAGCTCGCGGTCGTCGCGCTCGACAGGCCGAGCGATCCCGCCTGCGTGAGGATGACGCCGGAGAACATCGCCGCGATGCCGTTGTCCATGTGCTCGTAGAACGCGCCGCGGTAGTTGCCGAGCCAGCCGTTCTCGACGGCCTCGTACAGCCGGTGCAGGTCGCGCAGCGACGTCGCGTTGGGGTTCGCCAGCGCTTCGCTCGGGCAGCCGATGCGGTGCCGCAGGCTCGTCTGGTGCATCGCGAGCAGCGGCGAGGCGGTGGTGTTGATGTTCTGCTGGCCGAAGTAGCTGGTCACCGCCTGGGCATGCGCGTTGCTGCGGTTCTCGAGCATCTCGCGCAGGACCTGGGACAGCCCCTGCGGGCTCGGGCCGACGTCGATCGGACACGTCGGCGACGTGCTCGAGTAGCCCGTGTAGACCGTCAGCAGCGAGTTCAGCGCGGCGGTGCCGAGGTGCACGCGCCGCATCGCGTGTGCGTGGTGCAGCACCGTCAAGGCCTCGCCGGGCTCGAACGGCGTCTCACCGTTCAGCCACGCGAGGTTCGGGCCGCCGACCTCCTGCAGCCAGCAGCCGACTTCGCCGTTGGTGGTGCTGCGCATGAGGGAGCCCACGTGCGTCGTCAGCGCGTTGCTGTTGTTGATCGTCACCATCGCGTAGCGCGACACCCCGAGCGTGCCCGGGTACCGCTCGACGTCGATCGCGCGCTCGCCGTAGTTGCGCTGCAGGTACTCGACGTCGTTCTCGGTCAGGTCGGTCCACCAGTGCCAGTTCTTCGGCAGCGGGTCGCGGATCATGACGCAGTCGTAGCGGTCGTAGCCCCGCCGCTCGATGTCGTAGATGCGCGCCTGGTTGCTCTGTGCGTAGCCGTCGATCTGCTGCCTCGTCTTGTCGAGGTACCACCACCACGAACGCTGGTCGCCGCCGGTGTTCGAGATCATCAGCGCGAGGTAGTAGGTCGTGCCACCGACGGTGTAGCGGTCGAGGTCGACGATGCGTCCGTTGAGGCTCGCCGCCTGCTGGCCGATCACCGACGCGGACGTGTCGTAGAGCCACCACCACGCCTTGCCGTTGGCGCCGGTGTTGTCGACCATGACCCCGGCGAACCGGCGGTTGCCGTTGCTGTCGACGTAGCACTCGAGGTCGATCAGGCGCGCCTGGTTGGCGTTGATCGCGCTCGTGATCTGCGCAGCGGTCGCGTCGACGTACCACCACCAGGCCGTTCCGTAGGCGCCGGAGTTCTGCACCAGCACCGCGTCGAAGCGCGAGCTCGAGCCGGCGCCGCCGCGATACTCGAGGTCGGTTACGCGGAAGCCGTTGGCGGCGTGGCCGGAGATGGTCGCGATCGGCACGTTCAGCAGCGTCAGGCTGCCGGTCGGGACGGTCGCTTCGCGCGGGTCGCCGGCCTGCGCCGCGACCGACGTCGTCAGGGCCAGGGCGGCCGCGAGCAGCGGCCGGAAACGGGGAGATCTCGTTGCGGTGAAGGTCATGCCCGTGCGGTCCCCGGCGGCCGCGGCGCTGGACAAGAGAACCCGCATTTCGCCCGGGCCCGCGGCAGCCGGAGGCTCGGGCGGCGCGCCGCCGGCGCGACGGGGCGGCTCAGAACGTGAACCCGACCGACAGGTAGACCGAGTCGCGCCCGCCCTCGGCGAAGCCGTAGCCGAGCAGGATCGGTCCGAGCAGCGTGTCGAGGCCGAAGCTGACGCTCGCGGCGAGCGTCGGGTCGGCGAACACCTGGCTGCGTCGCGCGGTGACGTCGCCCGCCTCGAGCGTCACGCCGAGGTAGGCCGGCGCCGAGAACGGGCCGGCCTCGGGGTCGTTGAGCTGCCAGTAGCCGGCGAGGATCGCGAACGCGAGGTGGTCGCCGAGGCGCGCGCCGACGGGCACGCCCGACAGCTGGAACAGGCCGCCGAGCGACGGCACGTCGGTCAGCGGGAACGCGCCCTCGAGCGCGGTCTCGTAGCGCACGAACAGGATGCCGCCGACGTCGTCGTTGCCGAACGCCTTGCCGGCCGCGACCCGGGCGAACTGGTAGTGCGCGTCGGCGCCGAAGTCGTCGAAGCCCCAGGCCCAGTCGGCGCGGAACAGCTGGCCCTCACGCGCGAACACCGGGTCGTCGACGTCGTCGACGCGCAGGCTCACGAAGGCGCGCGCGTCGTCGATGCGTTCGCCCTCGAGGCCGACCGAGGTCAGCTCGACCTGGCCTTCGGCCCAGACGCGCTCGAAGCCGCAGCGCAGCTCGCCGAAGCGGCCGAGCTGCGCGCCGACGTCGAAGCCGACGCCGGCGCCGCGCGCCTCGACCTCCGCGACCAGCTCGTCGCCCTGGTAGGCGCGCAGCGGGAAGCGGCGCGCGAGCACGCGCGGCGCGACGAACAGCGTGCCGGTCGGCTCGACCGGCTGGTAGAGCTCCGACGAGAACCGGCGCTCGGTGCCGATCTGCACCCGCGTGCGCCACTCGCCGCCGTACGCGTTGAGCTGGCGCATCGTGTATTGCACGCCGAACTGGTAGCCCGCGCCGCCCTCGAAGTCGTCCGCGACCTGCACGCCGAAGTTGACGTAGTTGGGTCCCCACGAGCGCTGCCGCGCGAGCACGCGCAGCTCGGCGCGGCCCGGGGTCGTCGGCAGGACCTCGAACGTCACGCGTTCGAACTCGCCCAGCCCGAACAGGTGCTCGAGGTCCTGGCGCAGCCGCTCGGCGTCGAGCGGCTCGTCGGGCGCGGCGTGCAGGCGGGAGCGCAGGTAGGCGTCGGCGAGCGCCGAGTCGTGCCGCAGCTCGACGCGGTCGAGCACCGGCGGCGGGGCGGGCCGGCGGCGCTGCCGCGCGAGGAACGCCGTCCACTCGCCGGGCGAGACCGACAGCGCGCGCAGCCGGTCGGCGGTCGCGCGCGCCGCGCGTTCGCCGAGCTCGATCGCCTGCGCCGCGCGCGCGCACCCGGTCGAGGTGACGTCCTTGAGGTCAGGGGGGATGACGCCGT
>CALKYL010000073.1 GCA_938003515.1 uncultured bacterium | reverse complement strand
ACCAACCTCCAGGAGGCGAAGCTCGCGCGCGAGCTTCGCCTCCTGGAGGTTGGTCATGCCGATGACGTCGACGCCCCAGCTGCGGTAGAGCCGCGACTCGGCGCGGGTCGAGAACTGCGGCCCCTCCATGCACAGGTAGGTGCCGCCGTCGTGCGCGAAGGCCCCCGCGCTGCGCGCCGCCTGCAGCGCGAGCTTGCGCAGCGGCTCCCAGACCGGGTCGGCGAAGTGCGCGTGCGCGACGCAGCCGTCGCCGAAGAAGGTCGACTCCGCCGTGCGGCCGCGCGTGCGGTCGAGGAACTGGTCGACGAGCACGAGCTCGCCCGGCCGGATGTGCTCCTGCATCGAGCCGACCGCCGAGACGCCGACCACGCACTGCATGCCCAGCTGCTTCATCGCGTGCAGGTTGGCGCGGAACGGCAGTTCGTGCGGCGCCAGCCGGTGGCCGCGGCCGTGCCGCGGCAGGAACGCCATGCGCACGCCGGCGAGGGTCCCGGTGACGAGGGCGTCGCTCGGCCGGCCGAACGGCGTGTCGAGTTCGACCGACTCGCGCTGTTCGAGACCGGGCAGGTCGTACAGCCCCGAGCCTCCGATGATGCCCAGCGTGCGCTCGCTCATGATCCGTCCTGGAAGTGGTCGTCGTCGTCCTGGTAGCTCACGACCGAGCGCGTGCTCAGGTCGCGTTCGCCGCGCTTCCGCGGCCGCGCGCCCTCGGCCGGCCGCGCGTACCAGCTCGGCGCGAACAGCCGCTTGATCAGCATGGTCGCGTAGGCGCCGCGCGGCAACGAGAACTGCAGCGTCGCCTTGACCCGGCCGGGGTTCATGTCGTCCGGCTCGATGCGCACGTCGGCCACGTCGCGCGGCTTGACCAGCGCGTCGCGGTCCTCCTCCTTCCAGATCATGCCGGGCACCTGGTTGTCCGCGAAGTCGCTGCGGCGCAGCCCGGCGAACCGCAGCTCCTCGATCGTCGCCTTCTGGAACGGCTCGCTGCCGCCGTCGCCGTCGGGCGCGAACAGCGGCGTTCGCATCGCGACGAGCTTCTGCTCGCGCTCGGGCGCCAGGTACTTCCACGCCAGCAGGTCGCCCGCGATCGTCGACAGCCGGAGCCGCTGCGCGCCGTGCACGCCGCCGCGCAGCAGCCGGCTCAACGCGCGGTTCCACAGATACGACTGGTAGGCGAACGCGTGGATGACACGCAGCCGCAGCGGCACGAGCTCGAGTGCGCCGCGGAAGTCGCGCGGGTCGTGCACGAGGTGCCGGAACAACGGCTCGTAGACCGGACCACGCGCGATGCGTTCGCAGGTCTGCCAGTCGCCCCAGCGCAGCTGCAGCGTACGCTTGAGCTTGACGTCGCCGGAGATCGCGACGGGCGACGGCTCGGCGACCAGCTGCTGCAGCGCGCGCTCGTAGTCGCCGCGCAGCACGCTGAGCATCGGGAAGCCCTGGCCGTGGCGCAGGCTGCCGAAGCGCTGGTCGTCGAAGTAGTTCGGGAAGCCCGTCTTGAGGAGCGACGGCAGGCTGCGGCGCAACTGCGCGGCCTCGGTCGGCTTGAGGTCGCGCACGACGACGGTGAACGCGTTGCCGGACGACTGCTTGCTCGTGATCGGCCGGTCGGTCGTGCCGACGGGCGTGACGCGCAGGTTCGGACGCTCGAGCTCGACGGCGCGCCGTTCGATCGTCAGGAACTGCTCGGTGACGGCCTGCCGGTCCTTGAGCCCGGCGTAGGCGATGGTCGCGCGGTCGACGTGCGCTTCCTTGACGAGCATCGCCAGCGCCTCGGGCGTCGAGAGCTTCTCCTTCTTCAACCGGTGCACGACGAAGGCGCCGTCGGGGACCTCGTCCCACTCGAGCAGCTCGCGCACGCGGAAGTCCTGCGGCGTGGCCTTCAGTCGCACGACGGCCTCCGTGCGCCGGCGACGCCGGTCCCGTCGCCACCGTGCTTCTCGACGTGTCGCAGCGCCACCGCGAGATCTTCCGGCAACGGCGCCGCCACGTCGACGGCGGCGCCGTCGACGTCTTCGAACAGGACCCGCTCGGCGTGCAGGAACATGCGCTGCAGCAGCGGCCGCTCGGCCACGCCCTTGCGCCGGCGGTAGTCGGGCTTCAGTTCCGACAGCAACAGCGGTTCGCCGCCGTAGTCGTCGTCGGCCACGATCGGCATCGAGACGGACTGCAGGTGCACGCGCAGCTGGTGCCCGCGGCCGGTCGTCGGCGACAGTTCGAGCAGGGCGTGGCGCCGGAAGCGCCGCCGCACGCGCACGTCGGTGTGCGCCTCGCGGAAGCCGGCGCGGCCGTCGGCCGACCAGGTGACCTTGCCGGGCCGTCGCCGGTCCGGACCGAGCCACGCGTCGACGGCGAACGCGTCGCTCGGCGGCGCGCCGGCGACCAGCGCGACGTAGGTCTTCCGCACGCGGCGCGCGCGCAGCAGCTGGTCGAAGTGGCGGGCGGCGTGCGGGCCCTTGGCCAGGATCAGGCAGCCCGACGTGTCCCGGTCGAGGCGATGCACGATGCGCAGGTCGTCGTCCGGCCGCCACGCGCGCAAGAGGCCGTGCACGCCCGGGCTGTGGCCGGCCCGGTCGGGCACCGTCGGCAGCCCGGCCGGCTTCGCGACGACGACCGCGCCGTCGGTCTCGCACAGCACGTCGGGCGTCGGGATCGCTCGCGCCGGCGGCGGCCGCCGGGGCGGCTCGCGGCGCATCTGCACGACGTCCCCGGTGCGCATGCGCCGGTCGTGCACGCAGATCTGGCCGTTTACGCTTATTTCGCCGCTCGCAAGCAGTTGGCGCAGGTCGACCCGGTGGGTGCGCGGTCGCGCCCGCACCAGCAGGTCCGTCAGCCGGACCCCGGCGAGTTCACGTTCGACGACCAGCACTGCGGCGCTCCGGGACAAAGGGCGAGGAGGATACGGAGGCGCGCCAGGACCTCAAGCCCTGGGCGGACCTCAAGCCCTGGACGCGAGGCCAGGACCCCGAAGCCCAGGCCCCCCAAGCCCAGGAACCCGAACCCCAGGGACCCGAACCCCAGGAACCCGGGCCCGGCTGGCCCCGGCCCGGATCCCGAGCCCGGCAACGGGGAGCCGGCGGCGAGCGCGTGCTCCCGGCGCCCCTCGGCGCGCGGCGGCCGCGGGCGCACACGCGTCCCAAGACTGGGATCGCGGATTCCCACAGATGGGTCGGCGCACGCAAGCCCGCCCGGCAAGCGAGCCAGAGCCAAGCACTTCCGCGACCGGGCCGGTTCTGCGCTCCGCGGCACGCCGGTTGCTCCCGGCGGCGCGTGCAGATGAGGACCGCGCGCATCGAGACCCTCCGGCAGGAGCCCAAGGCCTGCCGGGTGGCCACCGGCGCGTCGGTCGCAAGAGAGCTGTGTGACAAAGACTCACGCTGGCGGGAGCGGTTGGCGAGACCCTCTCGCAGGGCGTCAGGTCGGCGGCAGAGACGGGCGATGCGCAGTGGCGAGCTGCCTTCGTCCCGCAGCGACGCGACGTGAGACGCGGCGCAGTCGTCGGCCAGGATGAGGGGTGAGAGCCCCATTCCTCTGCCCGGCGCCCGCGAGGGCGCCGGGCAGTTTTTTTTCAGGCGCCCGCGCGCCGCGGCGCGAGGCCGGCGCCCGGAACGGCCGATGACACCGCCATGCCGTGCTCGGTCGTCATCCCGTGCCACGACGGCGCCGCGCTGACCCGCGCGTGCGTCGCGAGCCTGCTCGCGCAGCGCGGCGGCCCGCCCGCGGAGATCGTGCTCGTCGACAACGCGAGCCGGGACGACACCGCCTCGCTCGCGGCCATCGCGCCCAACGTGCGCGTCGTGCGGCTCGCGCACAACCGCGGCTTCGCGGGCGGCGTCAACGCCGGGATCCGCGCGGCGAAGGCCGACCTCGTGCTGGTGCTCAACAACGACACGCGCGCGGCCCCCAACCTGCTCGCCGAGCTGACGGCGGTGCTCGAGGCCGATGCGCGCATCGGCGCGTGCGCGCCGGTCAGCAACCACGTCAAGGGCGAGGCGTGGCTGCCGGTCGGGGACGTCGGCCGCGACGACGCCGCGCGGCGACGGCTCGCGGCCGCGCTCCGGGACGAACCGCGCGTCCAGGA
>CALKYL010000072.1 GCA_938003515.1 uncultured bacterium | reverse complement strand
GACCTCGGTGCCGGCGGCGTTGTCGACCTGGATGCTGCGCACCTGGATCTGCGTCTTGAGGTCGTGGCCCTCGTAGTAGGCGTTGACGCCGCCGGCGATCTCCGTCGCCTCCGGCCCGTCGAAGTCGATGAAGCCGTAGCGCAGCACGCCGCCCCACTGGATCTTGCCGGTCTTCGCCAGCGTGTAGGAGACCTGGCCGTAGAAGCCGGAGTCGTCGCGGTTCAGGTCGTCGTTGTCCCGCAGGAAGTACTCGAACTGACCCGCGAGCCCCTTCGCCAGCTTGACGCCGCCGAACAGGTTGACCGTCATCGCGTCACCGCCGTTGGCGAGCGACTCGTTGACCGAGGTCAGCGTCGCGCCGGCGATCCAGCGCACCTTCTCGTCGTGCGCGAGGTTGCCTTCCGACCAGGTCTCGCTGTTGCCGGCGTCGCTGCCGAAGCTGCCGCCGACCGTCCACCCGAGCGTGTCGGTGCCGACCTGCTGGCCGGTCGCGAACGGACCCGCGAGCGCCAGCAGACCCGCGCCGCTGAGCGGGGCGGCCGCGGCCACGCCGTCGATGCCCGCCGTGCCGTTGTTCATCAGACCGGCGTGCCAGTTCAGCTTGCCCTCGGCGGCGTTGCCCTCGAGCAGCACGCCGGTGGCGCGCTGACCCGCGAACGCGAGCGTCGCGATGGAGCGGTCGACCATCTCAAGGTCGGTGTCCGCCAGGCTCGTGTCGGCCTGGAGGCTCGAGCGCATCTTCTGCTGGCCGAAGCGGATGTTGATCGGCTCGATGACGCGCCAGCCGGCCCAGGCGTCGACCAGGTCTGCGCCGGTCGACGGGTCCATCTGCACGAAGTAGGTGACGTCCTTCGAGTAGACGTTGCCCGAGAGGCGCACGCGCGCCGAGCGCACCGAGAACGCGCTGTTCGACGCGGTGATCGTGTCGTCCTCGATCCACTGGTAGCCGGCTTGCACCTGGCCGCCGAGGTTGATCGAGAACTCCTCGGCGTCCTGCGCCGAGATCGTCAGGCCGCGGTGCGGCGTGTAGAGCACCTGGGCACCGCGGAACACCTCGAGCAGCGAGCCACCGCGGCTCGAGCCCTCGCCCTGCGCGGCCGTGCCGAAGCGCTGCTCGAGGCTCTCGAGTCGCTGTTCGAGCGTGCCTTGGGCGGATTGGGCCGCGGCGGCGCTCGCGACCGCGAGCAGCGCCAGAGGGGTGGAGACGGAACGACGAACGGAGACGGGGTTCTTCAAGTGGCACCTTGTCTGCCGGACGGACGTGACGGCTGCTCCCGCCCCTGCGGGGTTGCGTCGAGGGTGTCCCGGGAGAGACCTCGACTGACCGCCACGCCCGGACCGACTTGGAACGGACGCCGACATCCTTTCGTCGCGGCGCATCCGAGTCCACGGTTGTCCACCCGGTTTCCCCAAATCTTTTGACGGTATACGGTGTAGCCGTATTCGGGGTCCGGCCCCGAGCCGGCCGTGCCATCGCGGCTTCGCGCGCCTGCAGACCGGGCATCAAGCGTGAGTTGCGCTCGCCCGCCCTCTATGTTGCGCGCACCGAATACCCGGTCAGATTCGTCACCATGCGCAACACGCTCATCGCCACCGTCCTCGTCGCGGGCCTGCTGCCCGCCCAGACCCCCAAGCCGACCCAGGAGGAGCTCGCCGCCGCCCGCGAGTCGGGCATCGAAGGCCGCCTCGGCTTCGGCTTCACCAACCAGTACTTCTTCCGCGGCATCCGCCAGGAAGCCGCCGGCGTCATCTTCCAGCCCTGGATCGAGCTCGGCTACGACCTGCTCGACGACGACACCGGACTGCAGGACCTGCGGTTCGTCGTCGGCCAGTGGAACAGCCTGCACAACGGCCGCACCGGACCGAACGGCGCGATCTGGTACGAGAGCCAGTTCTACGTCGGCCTCGAGGGGCAGCTCGCCGACCGCTGGCACGTCGCCACCCGCTTCAACACCTACTCGACGCCGAACGGCGCCGGCTTCGTCACCGGCCTGCGCAACATCGAGGAGTTGGCGTTCTACGGCCGCTTCGACGACGAGGGCGTGTTCTCCGACGACTGGGCGCTGCAGCCGACGGTCACGCTCGCGTTCGAGCTCAACAACTCGCGCGACGGCCTCGCCGGCGACGAGGGCATCTACCTCGAGCTCGGGGTCGCGCCGGCGTTCGAGGTCGGCAAGCTCGGTGACTCGGACGTCACCGTGACGGTCCCGGCGAAGGTCGGCCTCAGCCTCGGCGACTACTACGAGGCGCAGACCGGCGGCAACGACGACTTCTTCGGCTACTTCCAGGTCGGCGGCGTCGCGTCGATGCCGCTCAACTACCTGCCTGCACGCCTCGGCCCGTGGCGCGGCGACGTCGGCCTGCACCTGCTCGTGCTCGGCGACAACAACGAGAACCGCAACGGCGGCGACACGGCCGAGATCCTGTTCACGGTCGGCATGTCGACCGTCTTCTAGGGGGCGTCCGTCCCGGAACGCGGCGGGTCGTCCGCCGCGGCCGCGCGCTGCAGCCGCACGAGGCAGCGCAGCGCGTCGTCTGCGCGGTCGACCGGCACGAACAGATGGTCGTGGCGCACGCCCGCGACGACGTTGCACGCGACGCCGTCGGCGGCGAGCGCGCCCGCGACCGCCGCGGTCAGGCCGACCGCGTCGAGCGCCGAGTCGACCGTCAGCGTGATCCACGCGCAGCGGAACGCGACGGCGAGACCGAGCGCGCGCGCTTGGGCCTCGGGCAGCACGACGCTGAGGCCTTCCCGCTCGTGCACGGTCGCGACGGCGCCGGCGCGCGCCAGGTCGAGGTGCTCCGGCGCGGTCGCGAACGCCCAGACGCCGGCCTGCCGCTCCGGCGAGAGCCGACGGAGTAGCGCGC
>CALKYL010000071.1 GCA_938003515.1 uncultured bacterium | reverse complement strand
TGTGGGCGCCGGTCGCCTCGACGGAGCGGTAGACCTCGACGAGCACGAAGCGCGTTCCGTCGGGCGCGCGGAACGACGTCGCGGACCGCGGCGAGGGCTGCGGCGGCGGGCGGTTGGCGGGCTGCTGCGCCGCCGCCGTGGCGCCCGGCAGCGCGGCGCACGACAGGAGCACGAAGGCGGCTGTGGCGGCGGCGGCGCCGCCGCTACGCGGTCGCCGCGCCGTCCTCACTGGTCTCGAGGGCGCCGGTCGGGTTGCGCAGCCCCGAGCGCGGGCTGCAGATGCCGCGCTTGCTCTCGGCGACGAAGTCGACGATCTCACGGCAGATCGGGTCCTTGTGCAGCGCGCTGCCGCGCACGAACTCGAGCCTCTGGTGCAGGGTGCCGGCACGCCAGAACAGTAGACGGAAGACGCGCTTGACGAGAGCCTTCTGTTCGGCCGTGTAGCCGTTGCGCTGCAGGCCGATGTTGTTGACGGCGACGAGCTTGGCGCGGTCGCCCTGGATCATCGCGAACGGCGGCGCGTCGTGCGAGACCATCGCGCCGGCGCCGATCATCGCGAGCTTGCCGACGCGCGCGAACTGGTGGATGCCGACCATCGCGCCGAGGATGGCCCGGTCGCCGATCGACGTGTGGCCCGCGGCCATCGCGCCGTTGGTGAACACGACGTAGCTGCCGACCGTCGCGTCGTGGCCGACGTGCGCGCCGACCAGCAGCATGTTGTGGTCGCCGATCGTCGTCGTGCCGCCGCCGAAGGGCGTGCCCCCGTGGATGGTCACGTGCTCGCGGATGCGGTTGTGCGAGCCGATGCGCAGCCGGCCGGACTCGCTGGTCGCGGTCAGCTTCTTGTCCTGAGGCGTCTGGCCGACCGCGCAGAACGGATACAGCTCGCAGTCCTCGCCGACCCACGTGTCGCCGTCGACGACGACGTGCGCGACCAGGCGCGTGCGCGCTCCGAGGCGCACGCGGGGGCCGACGACGCAGTACGGGCCGATGTCGACGTCGTCGCCGATCTCGGCTCCGGGGGCGACGATCGCGGTGGGGTGGATGCCCATCGAGGAGGTGTGGGTCTCGCGCGGCACGAGCGCGCCGGACGACCCAATGTCTACCCTAGCCCGGGCGGCTGCGCTAGCCTTCGCCGTCCCCGTCGCTCGGCCGCGCGCCCGAGGTCGCGGCGACGGGTCGTTGCCGTCGGCGGTTCGCCGCGCTGCGGCAGCGCCGACGACTTCCGAAGCCCGCATGCCCGACGCCCGCCGCCTCCCGCTCCGCCGCCGTCCCGCGGCCCGTGTCCTCCTGCGACGGAGCGCTCCGTGACGCTCGTGCGCGGCGAATGCGTGTCGCCCGGCATCGCCGTCGGGCCCGTGCACCTGCGCGGCTTCGAGGCGCAGGGCGCGGGACCGCGCATCGCCGCCGACGAGGTCGAGACCGAACTCAACCGCCTGCGCGGCGCGTTCGAGCAGAGCCGGGCGCAGACGGAGGAGATCAAGCAGAAGCAGGCGGACACGCTCGGTGAGGCCGAGCTGCGCATCTTCGACGCGCACCTCGCCTATCTCGGCGACGCGATGTTCGTCACCGAGATCGAGACGCAGATCATCCAGGAGCGGCTCAGCGCGCGCGAAGCGGTGCAGATGGTGTTCGCGAAGTACGACCGCATCTACCAGCTGGTCGAGAGCGAGATGCTGCGGCGGCGCGCGAGCGACCTGCGCGACGTCGCGACGCGGCTGCTGCGCAACCTCGAGGCCGACGCGGTGCGCGGCGCGGCGACGCCGAGCGGCCCGTACATCCTCGCGGCGCGCACACTGACCACCGCCGACATGTTCAGCCTCGACAACGAGCGGGTCGAAGGCATCGTCGCCGAAGAGGGCGGCATGAGCTCGCACGCGGCGATCCTCGCGCGCGGCATGCGCATCCCGACGCTGACCGGCATCCGCGACCTGGCGAAGCTCCTGCGCGACGGCGACCTCGTGGTGCTCGACGCGACCGAAGGCGAGCTCGTGACCAAACCCGGCGACACGGCGCTGGCGGAGGCGGCGGCCGAGGCGCAGCGCTGGAAGGCCAGCCAGTCCGCCGAGACGGCGCCGATGCAGGCAGCTTCGCACCAGACGCGCGACGGCACGCCGGTGCGCATCCTCGGGTCGTGCGGCAGCGCCGGCGAGGCGAACCTCGTGCGCACGTTCGGCATGGCGGGCATCGGCGTGTTCCGGACCGAGCTGCAGTTCCTCGCCGCCGGCGGCAAGCCGACCGAGGACGCGCTCGTGCAGAGCTACCGCGACGTCGTCGAGAGCCAGGCCGGTCGCCCCGTCGCGTTCCGGCTGCTCGACGTGATGGCGGCCACGCTGCAGGTCGACGCCCCGCAGCAGGAGCGCAACCCCGCGATGGGCCGCCGCGGCGTGCGCGGCCTGCTCGAGAACCAGGACGTGCTGCGCCGCCAGCTGCGGGCGATCCTGCGCGCCGCCTGTGACGCCGACGGCGTCGCCGTGCTGGTGCCGTTCGTGACCAGCCTCTCGGACCTGCAGCGCGTGAAGTCGGCGCTCGTCGAGGAGCGCGTCGGACTGATGAAGGCGAAGGTGCGCTGCGCGACCGACGTCGCGATCGCGCCGCTCGTCGAGGTGCCGGCCGCGGCGATGTCTCTCGGCGCCCTGCTCAACGAGAGCGACTACGCGGTCGTCGCCGTCGACGACCTGCAGGCGCACCTGCTCGCCGCCGACCGCGACAACGTCGCCGTGCGCACCTACTTCGAGATGGTGCATCCGGCCGTGTTCGAGATCCTCGCGCGCATGGCGAAGGACGCCGAGCGGCACCGCAAGCCGCTGGTGTTGTTCGGCGAGAGCGCAGCCGAGCCCGAGCGCGTGCCGTTCTACGTCGGCGTCGGCTACCGCAGCTTTTCCGTCGCCCCGGTGCGGCTGCGCGGCATGCTCAAGGTGTTGTCGCGCTACTCGGCGGACGAGTGCCGCCGCATCGCGGCGCGCATGCTCGAGGCGCCGCGCACGCTGGACGTGCAGAAGGTGCTCGTCAACCTCGACGTCGATTAGCGGACCGCCACGTTCCGTCGCAGCGACGCCGCGCGGTCTCTGCCGTCGGTCGCGCGGCGGGGGTGACGCATGTGCGCTCCCCGAGCGGGAGCGCATGACGGGGCTGGCCACATCGTGGACAGCCTCCTTGCCGGTCACCGGGCGCGGTGCACCAGCGGGTCGTGGCGCGGTCCGCGCGGGGTCAGCGTGCTGCGGTAGAGCACCAGGGCCGTCGGCGCGAACGGCTTCGTGCGCAGGGCCGCCGAGAGCTCGCGCAGCCGATCGACGAGGGCGTGCGCGCCGAACGGTCCCTTGAGCCGGCCGAGCGTCACGTGCGGCGTGAACGGGCGCTTCTCGCGCGGCACGCCCAGCCGCGCGGCGCCCTCGGCGAGCGTCCGCTGCAGCGCTGCGAGCGCGTCGACGTCGCCCCCGACGCCGGCCCAGAGCACGCGCGGCGCGCCCCGGGGCGGGAACCAGCCGAACTCCGTCAGCGCCAGCGACAGCGGCGGCAGCTCGACCTCGCGGCACAGCGTCGCGAGCCCGGAGGCGCGTTCGTCGGGCAGCTCGCCGGCGAAGACCAGCGTCACGTGGAGCTGGTCCGCTGGCACCCACCGGACGTCGAAGTCGCCGCGCAGCGTCGCCGTGACGTCGGCGAGGTGGTTGCGCACGGGCGCGGGCAGATCCAGGGCGACGAAGCAGCGCACACGGGGGATCGTAGGCGCGGACGCCGCGCGGCGTGATAGAAGACCCCGATGCCGACGACGCCGTGTTTCCAGGTCGACGCGTTCACCAGCCGCGCCTTCGGCGGCAATCCCGCCGCCGTCTGCCTGCTCGCCGAGCCGCGATCGGCGAAGTGGATGCAGGCCGTCGCCGCCGAGATCAACCTCTCCGAGACGGCGTTCGTCGCGCCGCGCAAGACGGGGTTCTCGCTGCGCTGGTTCACGCCGACGGTCGAGGTCGACCTGTGTGGCCACGCGACGCTCGCGACCGCGCACGTGCTCTGGACCGAAGACGTCGCTCCGGACGGCGTCGACCTGCGCTTCCGGACCCGCAGCGGCGTGCTGACGGCGCGCCGCGCCGGCGGCGGCGTCGAGCTCGACTTCCCGAGCCGCCCCGCGAGCGCACGCGCGGTGCCCGCGGCGCAGCGGCG
>CALKYL010000070.1 GCA_938003515.1 uncultured bacterium | reverse complement strand
CCCGCCGTGGGCGTCGTGGTGGCCGTCGCCGAGGGGGCGCCCGCCCGTGCGCCGGGCGGCCCAAGAGCGCCGTGCCGGCGCGGGCTTCGGGGCATGCGTTTTGATATCCTCGCGGCGGGGCGCGACGGTGTGTGTCGCACGCGAGACGTCCGGCGGCACGTCCGCTGCCCCGACTGCCGATACCCCTCCGGAGGTGCCGATGCCGACGACCGCATTCCGTTCTCCTGGCTCCCTCGTGCTCGCCGCGCTCTGCGCGCTGGCGCCGGCCGCGCCGGCGCAGAAGCCACCCAAGAAGGACCAGGACCCGGAGGTCGCAGCGAAGGTCGACCTGCTCGACGAGGTCGCCGACGACCGCAAGTTCGAGCGCGACGCCGAAGGCGTGGCGGCGATCGACGTGCTCTACCAGAAGCACGAAGAGGGCCTGCACCCGAAGGACGAGAAGATGGTCCTGAAGGCGCTCGACGACGTGCTCAACCGCAGCAAGGTCCGCGACGCCAACCAGACGCAGCTCTACGACGCCGCGGCGGCGGCGCTCGGCCAGCACGGCGCCGGCGGCGCGAAGGCGCTGAAGAAGGCCTTCGAGAGCAAGCGCTTCCCCGACAAGCCCGAGTGGGTGCCGCTGCGCGAGAAGCTGCTGCGCAACATCGGCAAGACCAAGGAAGAGTCGATGGTCAAGTTCCTGATCGACGAGGCGCGTCGCAACCCCGAGGCGGCGCTGCAGGCGGCGGCGGGAGAGGCGCTGGGCAACTTCGAGGAGTCGCCGGAGAAGGTGCGCAAGGAGATCGTCAGCCAGCTGCTGATCACGTACGGCTCGCTGGCCGAGATCGCGTCCCAGCTCGGCACCAACATCGAGGCGCAGAACGCGCAGCGGCGCCTCGCCGCCCTGTCCGGCAAGTGGAACGACACGCTCCGCAAGCTGACGAAGCAGGACTTCGACGCGTTCCGCGAGTGGCAGGACTGGTACAACGACAACAAGAACAAGCCCTGGTGACGCCGCCGACCCGGCGGGAAGCCGCCGGCGGGTCGGGCGTCGAACGCCCCCGATGTCGCGCTGGTCGGTTCGTATCGCGCTCGGGCTGCTGACGGCCGCCGTCGTGGCGCTCTTCGCCGAGACGTTCCGCCTCGCGGAGCTGGCCGGCCGGCTCGAGCGCGAGGCCCACGCGGCGGGCCGGGAGGCCGAGGCGCTGCGTCGGGAGCTCGCGACGCGCGCCACGTCGCCGCGCGCCGAGGAACCGGGCGGAGCGGCGGATTTCGACGCGACCGTCGGGCTGTCGGACTACGCGCGCCTCCGGCTGCAGCTGTTCGAGACCGAGCGCCGCCTCGCCGCGACGACCGAGCTGCTCGAGCAGCGCAACGAGGAGCTGTCCCGGCGGGCCGAGGCGGCGGAGGAGCGCGCGCGACGGGCGCTCTCGCCGATGCCCGAGGGCGTGCGCTTGTGCCTGGACGGCCTGCACGAGTGCCTGCGCGCCGAGGGCTTCTACGACCAGCGCTTCCTGCGCGCGACGGCGCTCGACGACGACGGCCTGCACGGGGTCGAACTGCTCGACGCGACCGGCGACGGCCTCGGCGTGGCGTTCGTCACCGCCGCCCGCATGACCGCGACCGTCGACCGGGCGGCCGGCGTCGTCGAGCTGCGTTTCTTCGAGGGCCACCGCACGGCCGACGGCCAGCGCACCCCGCTGCCGGAGGACGGCCTCGCGCTGACGTTCCGCGCCGTCGACGGCCGCCTGTTCGAGCGGCGGCTGCCGTATCTGGTGCGCGGGGAGGGCAGCTACCCGGCCGACGACGCCGCGCCGGGCCCCCGGCCGACCGACGTCGATCCGGGCACGCGGCGGCAGTGGCTCGCCCGGCTCGAGAAGGTGCTGCTCGCCGCCGACCTCGACGAGCGCTGGCGCGCGACGAGGCTGCGCGGCATGGCCGAGGGCTGGTTCCTCGAGGTCGACTTCGTCGCGACCGACGCGCGCGGGCACGTCGTCGCGAGCGCGCACTGCGCCCGGGCGGCGATCGAGGTCGACCCCGTGCGGGGGGTCGCCTCGCTCTGGCTGCAGGACGGCGTCTTGCGCCGGCAGGGCGTCGAGTCCAGCATCACGGGGGAGGGCTACCGCATGCTGCTCCCCGGACTGACTCCCCGCCAGGCGACCGACGCCATGTTCGGCATGGTCGTGAACAGGTGACCGACGCGTCGGCGAAGCGCGCGTTCGCCGCGTTCGTGCAGGACGAGGCGGACGCGGTCGAGGCGGCGCTGTACGACCTGCTGCCGTCGCGCGACGAGCCGCCGCGGCGGCTGCACGAAGCGATGCACTACGCGATGTTCCCCGGCGGCAAGCGGCTCCGGCCGATGCTGACGCTGCTCGGGTGCCTCGCGACCGGCGGGGAGCGCGCGCGGGCGCTGCGTCCCGCGGCGGCGCTCGAGTGCCTGCACACCTACAGCCTCGTGCACGACGACCTGCCGTGCATGGACGACGACGACCTGCGCCGCGGCCGGCCGACCTGCCATCGGGTCTACGGCGAGGCGCTCGCGCTCCTGGTCGGCGACGCGCTGCTGACGCTCGCGTTCGAGGGGGTCGCCGTTGGCGGCGGGCCGGCCGTCGCCGCGCTGGCGCGCGCAGCCGGCAGCCGCGGCATGGTCGGCGGGCAGGTCGAGGACCTCGCGGCCGAGGGCCACCGGGACGCGCACGCGCTCGAGCGCGTGCAGTGGATCCACGACCACAAGACCGGCGCGCTGATCACCGCCGCGCGCCTGGTGGGCGCGCACGCCGGGGCGGGGCCGGACGGCGCGCCGGACGCCGTGATCGGGCCGCTCCGCGCCTACGGCGACCGCCTCGGGCGCGCCTTCCAGATCGCGGACGACTGCCTCGACCTGACCGGTTCGGCCGCGGAGCTGGGCAAGAATCCGGGCGCCGACCAGGAGCACGGCAAGCTGACCTGGCCGGCCGTCGTCGGCATCGAAGCCAGCCTTGCGACCGCGCGCGCGCTCGCCGAGGAGGCCGCTACCCTCGCTGGCGACGTGGCTTCCGCCGCGGCCGCCTGGCGGGGGCTGCCGCGGAGTTCGCTGGACGGCACCGCCCGGCTGCTGCAAGATGGGGCGTTCTACGCCGTGGAACGGCGCCGCTGACGACCGCAACCCCCGGTCCGATACCGGCGAACGCCCCCGGCGCCCCCCAAGCCGCGTGTTGCCCGGAGCAGAATTGCACGATCCGACGCCGACTCCCCTCTTCGACCAGATCGACACACCGGCCGATCTGAAGAAGCTGCCGAAGGAGCAGCTGAGCCAGCTGTGCGCCGAGCTGCGCCAGGTCATCCTCGACACGGTCTCCGTGACCGGCGGCCACCTCGGTTCGGGCATGGGCGTCGTCGAGCTGACGGTCGCGCTGCACTACCTGTTCGACTTCGCCCAGGACCGCCTCGTCTGGGACGTCGGTCATCAGTGCTACCCGCACAAGCTGCTGACCGGCCGCAAGGGCCGCTTCCACACGCTGCGTCAGAAGGACGGGCTCAGCGGCTTCTCCAACAAGTGGGAGTCGGAGTACGACGTCTACCTGATGGGGCACGCCGGCACCGCCGCGTCGGCGGCGCTCGGCATCGCGATGGGG
This sequence comes from uncultured bacterium, assembly GCA_938003515.1. The sequence goes on along the minus strand of CALKYL010000070.1, from coordinate 4,516 downwards.
GACCGCATGCAGGGCCGGCAGCGGCACTCGGTCGCCGTCGTCGGCGACGCGGCGATGGGCTGCGGCGTCGCGTTCGAAGCCCTCAACCACGCCGGCTCGCTCGAGAACGACAAGCTGCTCGTCATCCTGAACGACAACCGCTGGTCGATCGCGAAGACGGTCGGCGCGCTGTCGCGGCACCTCAACCGGCTGCGCTCGGGCACGTTCTACAACCGCGCCAAGGACGCGCTGCACCACCTGATCCAGTCGATCCCGCTGGTCGGCAGGGACCTCGACGCGCGCCTCGGCGACGCGGTCGACATGCTCAAGAACATGGTGGTGCCGGGCCACCTGTTCGAGGAGCTCGGCTTCCGCTACTTCGGTCCCGTCGACGGCCACAACATGGCCGAAGTGCTCGAGGCGCTCGAGAACGCCAAGAAGCTCGACGGCGTCACGCTGCTGCACGTCCTGACCGAGAAGGGCAAGGGCGTGCCGGGCAGCGAGGAGCGCTACGACCGGGCCCACGCCGCCAAGCCGAAGAAGCCCGCGGCGAAGAAGGAGCCCGAGAAGGTCCCGGTCGAGCCGGCGGTGCTGCAGCCGATCGCCGCCGCGGTCCAGAAACCCGGCCGCGCGTGGACCGAGTGGTTCGCCGACGGCATGCACAAGCTCGCCGAGCAGGACGACCGCGTCATCGCGATCACCGCGGCGATGCCCGACGGCACCGGGCTGATGCAGTTCCGCGAGCAGTTCCCCGACCGCTTCGTCGACGCCGGCATCGCCGAGCAGCACGCCGTTGCGCTGGCTTCGGGGCTCGCGACCAGCGGCATGCGGCCGGTCTGCGCGATCTACTCGACGTTCCTGCAGCGCGGCTACGACCAGGTGTTCCAGGAGGTCATCCTGCAGCGCCTGCCGGTGCTGTTCGCGATGGACCGCGCCGGCCTCGTCGGCGAGGACGGCGCGACCCACAACGGCCTCTACGATCTCGCCTACCTGCGCTGCATGCCGGGCATCGTGCTGATGGCGCCGAAGGACGGCCCCGAGCTTCACGAGATGATGCGCTTCGCGCTGACGCTGCCCGGCCCGAGCGGCATCCGCTACGCGCGCGGCAACGCGCCCGAGCCGCACGAGCTCGTCGGCTTCGACGGACGGCAGCAGCCGATCGAGCTCGGCCGCATGGAGGTCGTGCGCCAGGGCCGGGACGGCGCCGTACTGGCCTACGGCCACATGGTGCAGACGGCGCTCGAGGCGGCCGCGCTGCTCGCCGAGCGCGGAGTCGAGATCGAGGTCGTGAACGCGCGCTTCTGCAAGCCGCTCGACGCCGAGGGCGTGCTCGGCCTGTGCGACCGCCACGACCGCGTCGTGACCCTCGAGGACCACGCGCGCGTCGGCGGCTTCGGCAGCGCCGTGCTCGAGTGCCTCGCGGCGTCCGGCCCGGTGCGCGCGAAGGTCGAGGTGATGGGCGTTCCGGACGACATCCTCGAGCACATGAGCCGCGGCCAGGTGCTCGAGCACTGCGGGCTGACGCCGCGTCACGTCGCCGAGCGCTTCCGGGTCGACCGCGGCGCCGGCGTCCGGCGCGGCGCCGCGTTCGTGCGCTGACGCAAGGGACCGGCGCGGCGCGGCCGCCCGGCAAAGGACACGCGATGGCCGAGCCGAGGATCCGAAGCGCGCTCTTGGTCGGGGACGCCAGGAAGGGCGGCACCGCCGAGGTGGTCTCCGGCCACTCCGACTGGCTGCGCGCGCGCGGCGTGCAGACCGACGTGGTCGTCGACCGCGACGTGCCGCTCGACGACCGGGACGGCGACGTCGTCGTCGTCTGGGGCGGCGACGGCTCGCTGCTCGCGGCCGCGCGCCGCATCGCCGCGCGCCAGCGGCCGACGCTCGGCATCAACCGCGGCCGGCTCGGCTTCCTGACCGCGTTCGAGGACGGCGAGTCGGAGCAGGCGCTGCAGCGCCTGCTCGACGGCTCCTTGTGCGAGGACACGCGGCTGATGTTCGAGTGCGACGTGCGCACCGCGGGCACGGCGGAACAGACGGTGCTCGGCCTCAACGACGTCGTCATCAGCCGCGCCGGCGCCGGCGGCATGATCGTCGTGCGCGTGCGCCGCGGCGACGCGGAGCTCGGCACGTTCCGCGGCGACGGCGTGATCGTCGCGACGTCGACCGGCTCGACGGCCTACTCGATGGCGGCCGGCGGGCCGGTGCTCGCGCCGGGCCTCGACGCCGTCGTGCTGACGCCGCTCGTCTCGCACGCCCTGACCGCGCGGCCGGTCGTGCTGTCGCTCGGCGAAGGGCTCGAGCTCGAGGTCACCGAGACCGGCGACATGCCGTACGCCTACTGCATCGTCGACGGGCAGGTGCAGATGAAGGTCACCGACGGCGCCGCCGTCTCGATGCGCCCGGCGCCGGTGCGCTTCCGCCACCTGGTGCCGAGCCCGCGCCACTTCTTCGACGTGCTCGCGGCGAAGTTCGGGTTCGCCGGCATGGCGCGCTCGCGGGGGTAGGTGCCCGCTCGATCTTCCGCTGGTGCGCCGGGCCGCGGCGTCGGCACGCCGCGGCCCGGCTGGCGGGCTCAGTTGAGCGTGCCGATCGTCAGCGCGACGCCGTTGCTGACGATGGCGCCGAACGGATTCGGCATCGAGGAGTAGGAGGCGCCGGACTGCGCGAACAGCTGCGCGCCGACGAGGCTCGACGTGTTGGGCACGTCGAGCACGTAGGCGGCGGTCGGCGAGCCGGACAGCAGGAAGGCGACGGAGTTGACCAGGTCGACCAGCGCGTCACAGCCGCCCATGCCGATGAAGCCGAGGTCGACGCCCGGGTTGAGCTGAGTGAAGCTGAAGATCGTCACGACCATGCCGGGCGCCGGCACGTTGCCGGTCGTCAGCGTCGTGGTGCCGCCGAGCACCGGACCCGGCGCAGCCGACAGCGTCAGCGGTGTCGCCGGCACGTTGGTCAGGAACGGCACGCTCGCCGAGATGTCGATCGACGTCGGCACGATCGTCGACGGGCCGGGGTTGTAGCTGACCTGCTTGTCGCGCAGCGAGGTGCTGCCGGTGGAGTTGAACGGCGACATCGCGCCGTAGCGGTACTCGACCGTCCCGTCGGCCGCGAGCACGACCTGGAAGTTGAAGCTGACGACGCCCGCGGTCGACGTCGTGAACTCACCGATGTCGAACCAGGTGACGGTCGCCGTCTGGTTGACCGTGTCCTCCTCGAAGTAGAGCCCGGACGCCGGGTTGGTCGTCGTGTTGCGGCCGGCGTGGAAGTCGTACCAGACCGGGCACAGCCGCGGCAGGCCGGCGTGCGTGCCGCTGGTCGTGCCGGCGAGGTCGGTCAGGCTCGGGCTGAAGTCGCTGCTGGTGCCGCTGTTGGCCGTCAGCAGCAGGTAGCCGTTCGCCGCCGCGTGCAGCACGCTGGTCGCGCCGCCCGGGTGCGGGAAGCTGAAGCTCGTCAGGTTGAGCGCCTGCGACAGCGTGTCGTCGGTGATCGGGCCGGGCGTCGCGGCGTTGCTCAGCAGCGGCGTCCCGGTCGGCGGCGCGAACGCGCCGGCGCCTGCCTGCACCGTGTAGCGCGTCGGCGCACCGGCGACGTCGGGGACCAGCGTGATGCCGGCGCCGAGGTCGAGCGTCGTCACGGTGTTGTCGGACTGCTCGGCGAAGGCGCCGCTGGCGGAGTAGCAGCCGGCGCCGTAGGCCGTCGCGCTGCCGATCGCGATCTGCGGGATGCCGCCCGGGCCGCCCGAGATGTCGAACAGCACGATGCTCGCGAAGCCCGAGATCGTGCCGGTGGTCGCGGCCTGGGTCGAGTTGGAGATGCGCACCGAGCGGTTGGTCGTCTGGTTCGAGCCGGTGGCCATCGACGGGATCGTCGTCGGCGACGGCGCCGGGGCGTCGACCTCGATCAGCAGGTCCTGGCCGAGCGTCGGGTCGTAGGCGAAGCCGCCCGGGATCAGGATGTCGATGACGTAGTCGTTGGGCGACGTGCCCGCGCCCGGTGCGACGACCACGGTGCCGTTCTGCAGCACGCTCTGCATCGTGCCGCGGTTGTTGGCGAGCGTCGTGCTCGGCGCCGCGAAGTCGGTCAGGCTGGTGCCGATCGAGATGTTGACGCCGAACGTCGCGCCGTCGCCGAGGTAGGTGCCGCCAGCGGCGGTGTTGCCGTTCGCGGCGCGGAAGCGCATGCGGTCGATCGAGATCGGTCCGACGACGCCCTGGTTGGTGAAGTGCGTCGTGTCGTAGATCATCTGGAAGCGGAACGCCGTCGACCGCCAGGTCAGCGTCGAGCTGCTGAACTGGTTGACGAAGGCGCCCTCGGGGGCGATCAGCAGCTGGGCCGAGGCGACGGTCGGCAGCGCGATCGACGCGACTGCCACGAGCAACGAATGGTTCATGGAGCGGGACTCCGGGTGTTCTTTGCCTCACCGCGGGGTGTCCGTGGTCGAAGCGGCGCGGAAGCGTAGCGGCGCGCCGATTCCGCGGGAGGGGGGGCGGCGGCGGCAGGTCGCATGCGGCCCCGCGCAACGGGGCCCCCGGCGGCG
>CALKYL010000069.1 GCA_938003515.1 uncultured bacterium | reverse complement strand
CAGTGTGACTGGAGTTCAGACGTGTGCTCTTCCGATCTCCGCCGGCGTGCCGGGCCTGCTCGCGAACCTCGCCCACGACGACGACCTGATCCGCGAGCAGTGCTTCGAGGCGTTCGTCGAGATCACCCACCGGCACATGGGCTACGAGGTGCTCGGGCCGCGCCCGCAGCGGCTGGCGGCGCTCGGCCGCCTGCAGGCCTGGTGGGCCGAACGGGGTGACGGCTTCGCGCCCGAGACGTGGCCGCGGCCGGAGCCGGCCGTCGACCGCGAGGTGTTCCACCTCGTGCAGACGCTCGGCGGCGGCGCCGGCCTGATCCCGGCGGCGGACGACGACCAGGCGACGATCGACCGCATCCTCGCCCACGGCAGCGACGCGCTGCCGGCGCTGGTGCGCGGGCTCAAGTATCCGCCCGGCTTCGCCGCCAAGCGGGCGTCGATCCTGGCCGCGCTGCGCCGCCTGGGCGACCGCCGCGCGGCGCCGTTCGTGCTGCCGATCCTGCGCGATCCGGTCTACGGCGTCGCCCACTGGGCCGCCTCTGCGCTCGAGCAGGTCGGCGACGAGCAGTGCCTGCCGGCGCTCAGCCGCTTCGAAGCGCGCGTGCGGCAGGCCGCGCAGAGCGGGGCGCTGCCCGACTCGATCGGGAGCCCCGACCCGATGCTCGCGACGTCGGCGCGCACGCGGCTGATGCTCGGCGACGACGGCGCGCGGGTTGATCTGATCGCGCTGTTGACGAGCGACGATCGGACCGCGCGCCTGACGGCGATCGGGGCGCTCGAGGAGCGCTTCGGCGAACGGCGCGGCTACGACCCCGAGGCGCCCGTCGGCGAACGGCTGCGCGCTGCGGGGCGCTGGGCCGAGTAGCGCGGCGCCGCGACCGCTACGCTCGCGGCGATGCGATCCTGGACGCGACGGCTCCTCGAGCTCGGCACCGCGCTCGGCGGCTTGCTCGCGGGTGCGGCCGCCGTCGCGGCGCAGGAGCCGCCCGCCGCCGACGAGCGCACAGCCCCGGCCGCGACCGTCGGCGAGGCGGTCGAGCGCTACTTCGCCGAGGTGTCGGACGACCGGGCTGCCGCGCTGCTCGACGCGCTGCTGCAGCGCGCCGACCTGGACGCCGATGCGCTGCTGGCGACGGTGACGACGCCGCCGGCACGGCTGGAGGGCCGGCAGCGCGTCCGGGTCCCGCACGCCGGCGACGCCCTCGCCGTCGACGTCGAGGTGCCCGCGCGCGCCGCCGGCGAACGGCTGCCGGTGCTGTTCGCGATCAACTGGAGCAGCCCGCCGCTGGCCGACGCGGTGCGCGCACGCGTCATCCAGGCCGAGGTGCCGGGCTACACCCCGCCGCAGTTCTCCGACGTCGGCCGCGACGCGCACCTGAAGATCCTGCGCACGGTGGCGTTCCTCGCCGGCGGCGATCCGGACGCCTTGTGGTGGACCGGCTACTCGTGGGGTGGCCACGCGTGCTGGGACGTCGCGCTGCACCGGCCGGGCGTCGCGCGCGGCTTCGTCGGCCGCGGCGGCGGCCCGCGCCGCACGTTCTGCCGGCTGCTGCCGAACCTCGACGGCGGTTGCGCGTTCGCGGTCTGCGGCGCGAAGGACGACCCCGAGCTGGTCTGGACCCTGCGCGAACTGCGCCGGCGCGCCGACCGGCACGCGTTCGACTACCGCTACTGGGAGGCGCCCGACAGCGGCCACGACCAGCCGCTGCCGGGCGAAGCAGAGGCCGGCAGAGCGCTGCTCGCGGCGCCGCGGCGCGCCGAGGGAAGCCCTTCGCGCGGCACGCTGCTCGCCGACGGCGCGTTCGTCGAGCACCCGCTCGTGCGCGTGCTCGAGGTCGACGAGCAGAACGTCGCCGTGCCGGACCGCGTGCGCGTGTCGGCGCGGGCATCGGCCGACGACCAGCGCCGGGCGCTGCTCGACGCGTTGGCGAAGCAGGTCGCTTCGGTGAGCTGGCGCGTCGACACGAAGGGCGAGACGACGACGTTCGCGCTGACGGCGAAGGGCGTACGGCGCGCGACGCTCTTCTTGCGCGAGCCGTGGTGCCGCCCCGGCACGCGCGTCGTCGTGCGCGCCGGCAAGACGCGGCTCGACGAGACGCTGGCCGTCGATCCGCGCGCGCTGCTCGAACACGCGCGCCGCACCGGCGAACGGCTGCGCCCGGCGTGGCGCGCGATCGACGTGCGCTTCTAGTCGCGGGCCGGTCAATTTGGCGGTCGCGGCGACGGCGTGCAGACCCATGCACGCGGCAGCGGTGCGTTCGGTGCCCCGAAGCGTAAGCGAACGCCGCAGCGGGCCGGGAGACCCGGTCGCCTACGAAGCATGAAGGCCCGGCGCACCGCTCCGCACCACCTTGACGGACTGGGACAACCACCTACGGTATGTCCCTCGCGATCGGCGCGCAGCAGGTGCACAGCGGACCGTGGCAGCTCGGCTGCGCCGCGCCCCGATCGACCTCGTCACTGCCACCGTTTCGTTTCGGAGGAGATCCATGTCCACCCATTTCCCACGGTCGCTCCGGTTGGCGACCGCCGCCGCCCTCCTGCCCGTCGCGGCGTTCGCGCAGGACCCGTTCGACCAGGCCCCTTCCAGCCAGGGCCCGCAGAGCCAACCCGCCGCGACGACCGCGGCCCGTAGCTGGCCGAGCAACAGCGACGAAGCCGGCGGCGTCGGCGGCACCGCGCTCTCCGCGCCGACCGCGGCCGGATCGTTCGTCACCCCGATCCACACCGCCGAGGACGACCCGGCCGGCGGCAGCTACGGCATCTGGGCCGCGGGCGACGACTACAAGGTCGGCTTCGAGTCCGACATGACGTTCATCCCGTACCTCGGCAAGAAGTACCCCGTGACGCGCAGCCTCAGCTGGCGCACGATCGGCGCGACGGCCGGCGGCCAGTCGCTGCTCGTCGCCGGCCAGCCGGCGAAGCGCTGGCACGACGACTTCCGCTACGAGTACCGCTTCGGCGCGCTCGTCGAGGCCTACGACGTGCTGCCCGAGGGGCTCGAGCAGACCTTCGTGCTGGCCGAGCGGCCCGCGACCCCCGGCGACTTCACGGTGCAGGGGCGCATCCAGGCGAACCTGTCCGGGTCGCTGCAGGCGAACGGCACCATCCGCTTCGCGGACGACCAGGGCCGCGAGCTGATCGAATACGGCGCGGCGACCGTCATCGACGCCGCCGGCAAGCGGCTGCCGCTGACGACCGACTTCGACGGCGACGTCGTCACGCTGCGCGTGCCCGGCTCGTGGATGGAGACGGCAGTGTTCCCGGTGACGATCGATCCGCTGATCGCGCCGACCAACCTGCAGCTCGGCGTCGCGCCGGCGGAGTCGATCGAGGTCGTGCGTGACGACTTCGGCTCCAACGGGCTCTACAACTCGTACTCGCGCTTCGTCTCGGCGACCGACGCCGACGCCTGGGGGCGCATCTACGGCGACGACTGGAGCCCCGGCGGCGCCGGCACGCTGGTCTACACCGACATCACGACGTCGTGGTCCTCGGCCAAGCTGCAGAGCTCGATCTGCGGCCCGGAGCAGACCTACGTGACCGCGGTGTCGCGTGAGTTCTTCTCGACGAACAACCAGGCGATCCGGATCTGGGCGCAGCCGACCAGCACCACGACCGTCGTGACGACGGTGCTCTTCGCACCCTTCACGTCGGGCACGGTCGACTCGGATCCGTCCGTCGGCGGCGTGCCGCAGTACGACGAGAGCGGCGCCGCGTTGACCGGCAGCAGCTGCCTGATCGCCTACCAGCGCGACCTCGGCGCCGTGCCCAACACCAACAGCGCGGAGAGCGAGATCTGGGGACTCCTGGTCGACTGCTCGACGTCGCCGGCGACGCTCGGCACGCCGTTCGAGATCGGCAACACGGCCTCGAATCGCGACCAGGAGCACCCGGACGTCAACGACCTGTCCGAGGGCGGCGCGACCACGACCTGGATCGTCGCCTACCAGGAGTACAACAACGGGATCCCAGGCGACGACTGGGACGGCATCGCGAAGCAGGTCGATTCGACCGGCACGGCGACGTCGACCATCTGGTTCCCGTCGGTTTCGACCGGCAACCACAAGGTCGACCTCAAGGTCGCAGGACAGAACGGGCGCTACTGCGTCTTCTACTGCCGCGTCGAAGAGCCCGGTGGCCTGACCAAGATCAGCGGCTACGAGGGCACGCACGTCGACAGCGAGCGCTTCGACTGGCCCGTCGGCGGCTCGATCACGAAGTTCCCCGCCCAGGGGCTCGGCACCGCGTTCAGCGGCGCCCGCTACCTGCGGGTCTACGGCCTGTCCCACGACTCGGACACCGACTCGTTCTGGGCCGGCGTCTGGCACGCGACGGACATCCTGCCGATCGGCAGCGGCAACTTCTTCGTCGACCGCGTCGGCTTCGACGGGGAGGGCTGTGAAGGCAACTCGATCCTGTCCGGCTCGATCGGCTACACCGACGGCGGCATCATCTACGACGACGACGCGAACCAGTTCGTCTTCGCCTACGGCACAGACGATGCGGCCTCGACCCACCCGATCCTCGGCCGGGCCCATGAGTTCCCGGCCCAGTCGCCGACGTTCGGGACCACGGGGCTGGCCTGCAACTCGGCCAACATCCTCTGGGATGCCCTCGACTCGGACGGCACGGTCATCTTCGCGAACGACCAGCAGATCGGCCACCAGTTCGGCCGCCTGCGCGTGAGCGGCGGTCCGCCCGCCGGCTTCCACCTGCTGCAGCTGTCGGCGGATCCGGTCAACGTGCTGATCATCAACCCGTTGATCACGCCCGGCTGCCGGCTGCTCGTCGACGTGATCGGGCCCGGCTACTTCGGCGCGGTCACCGCGTTCGGCCCGTCGGCGTCGTGGCAGATCCAGCTGCCGCCGAACCTGCCCGAGTTCACGCTGCACTGCCAGGACTGGATCTACAACCTGTCGACCGACCTGCTGACCAGCAGCGACCGGCTGTCGATCCCGTTCGAGAAGAACTAGCTCGAACGATCCCGCCGCGACTGCGCGGCGGGATACGAGCGCCCCGGTCCAGGACCGGGGCGCCCCCGCTCGGCCGCGCGCGCGGCCTCGAGCGGACCCGGTCGCGCGTCCCCGTGACCCTGCGGCGATCCCATCGGCCGGAGCGTCGCTATGGTCTCTCCCGAGACCATGACCCCGGACCCCGCCCCCCGCAGCGCGATGACGCGCTTCCTGTCGCTGGTCGAGCGGCTCGGCAACCTGCTGCCGCACCCGGCGACGCTGTTCCTGATCCTGGCGCTCCTCGTGGTCGTGGGCAGCGAGGTCGCCACGTGGTTCGGAGCGACGGCGATCCACCCGGGCAAGACCGCCCCCGACGGCGGCCCGCTCGAGATCGAGCCGGTCAGCCTGCTGTCGCGGCCCGGGCTGCACCTGATCCTGAGCAACCTCGTCAGCAACTTCACGGGGTTCGCGCCGCTCGGCACGGTGCTGGTCGCGCTGCTCGGCATCGGCATCGCCGAACACAGCGGCCTCATCGGCACCGCGCTCAGGCTGCTCGTCCTGAAGGCGCCGGCGCGGCTCCTGACCGCGGTCGTCGTGTTCGCGGGCGTGCTCTCGAACACCGCGAGCGAGGTCGGCTACGTGCTGCTCGTGCCGATGGCGGCGCTGATCTTCCGGGCGGCGG
>CALKYL010000068.1 GCA_938003515.1 uncultured bacterium | reverse complement strand
GCCAGGTCCTGGGCATGGGATCGCGCGGGGGGAGGGCTACTTGGTCAGGAACGACGGCGACGCCACGATAGCACGGACCACCGCCCGGGCCCGGCGGCCAGCGAGGCGGACCTGGTGTTCGATCGCGTCGAGCTCGCGCTCGTCGGCGAAGCGCACCTCGCGGCCGAGCGCGTAGGCGAACAGGTGCTCGACGAACGGGCCGGTCAGCGCGTCGCGGCTCCTGCCGAGCAGCCACTGCTGCATCCCGGCGAGGCCGTCGACGCGGCTGCCGTCGGGCAGGGTCGACGTCGCGTCGACCGGCAGGCCGTTGCGCTCGGGCTCGGGTCGGCCGACCGCGCTGAGGCGCTCGAAGGCGAACCCGTACGGGTCGATGCCCGCGTGGCAGTCGCGACACGACGCGTGGTCGCGGTGCGCCTCGAGCTTCTGCTTGAGGGTCATGCGGTCGAAGCCGGGCGTGTCCGGGTCGAGGTCCGGCACGTTCGGCGGCGGCGGCGGCGGCTCGTCGCCGAGCAGCCGCGCCTTCAGCCAGACCGCGCGCTTGATCGGGTGCGGCTCGCGGCCGTCGGAGTGGCCGGCGAGGAACGCGCCGTGCGAGAGCAGGCCCGCGCGCCGCTCCGGGAGCGACGCGGGCACCGGCACCGGCCGCAGCGCCTGGCCGGGGACCTGCGTCGCCGCGTCGGGCAGGCCGTAGAACTCGGCGAGGTTCTGGTTCCACAGCGCGAAGTCCGCGGCGACGAACGTCTCGACCGGCAGGTCGTGCCGCAGCACGTGGTGCACGAACGCGATCGTCTCGGCCCGCATGTCGCGCTGCACGAAGCGCGTGTAGTCGCGGTGCCGGCCGACGTCGATCGTCACGCCGTCGTGGCGGTCGAGGCGCAACCACTCGGCGGTGAACCGGCGCACGAAGCGTTCGCTGCGGGGATCGTCGAGCAGCCGGTCGACCTGGTCGAGCAGCTCCTCGCGCAGCCGGCCCGCGTCGGCGAGCCGGCGCAGCTCGTCGTCGGGCGGGCCGTTCCAAAGGAAGAACGCCAGCCGGTTGGCGAGCATCCAGTCGGCGAGCGCGCCGTCCGGGCCGAGCTCGTCCTCGGGCTCGCACAGGAACAGGAACTCGGGCGAGCACAAGACCGCGACGAGCACCTCCTGCATCGCCGCCTCGAACGTCCCGAACTCCGGCCGCACGTCGCGGAAGAACGCCGCGTAGCGCGAGACCTCGTCGTCGCGCGCGGGGCGGCGGAACGCCCGGCCGACGAAGCGCCGCAGCACGGCCTCGGCGTAGGCGTCGTCGTCGGAGCGCTCGTCCGCGTCGAAGAAGATGCGCCGGTGCGACGCGGGCGGCCACGCGTCGGCGAGCGGCGCCTCGAACTCGATCGAGCGCACGCACAGAGGCGGCCCGGTCTCGCGCGGCGACTTGACCAGGTGGTCGTTCCACAGCCCGAGCAACAGGAAACCGCTGAGCACCTCGGTGTCGCCCGAGTCGGGCGCGGGGATCGGCAGGTCCTCGAGCCGGCCCCGGAACTCGTAGGTCGCGGGCTCGCCGAGCGGCGCGAGGACGTCCTGCGGCTCGTCGAAGGTCGTGTAGTCCATGCCGTCGTCGGTGCGCGTGCCGATCAGCGGCCGGATCGACGGCACCAGGTGCGCGACCGCCCGGTCCTGCGCTTCGTGCGCGCGCGTCAGGCGCACGACCAGCGGGTGGTCGTCGCCGAGCGGCGTCACGACGACGTGCGAGAAGCCGACGAAGAACGGGCCGCCGACCTCGAGGTGGTGGCGTCCGGCGCGCAGGCCGGCGACGCCGAGCGGCGTGACGACGCGCCGGGCGTCGTCCGGCGCGGCGGGCGCGGTGCCGCCGGGCGCGTCGCCCGCCAGCTGCAGCCGCTGGTCGAGGTGGTGGCCGGCGAGGCGCAGGCGCACCGACGGCATCGCGTCGGGCGGGGCCAGCGGATGCACGAGGTCGACCTGGTAGAAGCCGTCCTCGGGCACGGCGAAGCCGAGCCGCGCCTTGCTGTCCTTCGGCACGTCGACCGGCAGCAGCAGGTCACCGCCGTCGTGTTCCCGCAGGTTCCTGCGCTGGTCGCTCTGTCGCGCCGACAGCACGAGCGCGCCGTCCGGGGCCGCGAGCCCGCCGCCCGCCCCGAGCGCGGCGAGCGCCGCGGGCCCGCCCTCGACGTCGTCGAGCGCGACCAGCAGCTCCTTGCGCAACGGCGGCACGTAGCCGCGCGACGCGACCACCCGCATCGCGAACGCGCCCTCGCGCGGCCAGCAGCGCTGCATCTCGAGCTTGAGGTTGGGCGACGGGCCCTGCCAGGCCTGCGGCACGACCTCGCGGTGCGGCAGCGCCGACAGCAGGATCATGCCCTCGTCGACGACGCGGAAGCGGTCCTGGCCGGAGCCGCGCAGGCCGACGCTGATGCGGCGCTGCACCCGCTCGCGTTCGGCCCGGTCCTCGTCGCTGCCGCCGGTCACCGGCGCGCCGCGCTCGTCGAGCAGTTCGACCACGAAGTCGTCGGTCGAGAGCGGCACCGACTGGTAGCCGCCGGTGTGGCCCGCGATCCGGCCCGCGCCGATGCCGCGGCCGAACGTCACGCGATACCGGGTGCTCGCGGGCCTGGGCCCGGTGGCGATCGCGCGCCGCAGCGCGTCGCGGGCGATCTCCTGGCAGGTCTCGAGGTAGAGCGGCGAGGCGTGCAGCGCGCCGCCGTCGTTGGAGAACCCGCCCTTGCCGAGCGCGTCGGCCGGCAGCGTGCGGCCGAAGTCCGCGTCGATGCCGAGCACGTCCTGCAGCGCGTGGGTGTACTGCGCGCGGGTGAGCCGCCGCAGCACGGCGCCGTGCTCGCCCGCGAACCGGTCGGCGGCCGCGGCCAGCGCCCCGTCGAGCCAGGTGACGAGCAGCCGGCGCTCCTGGTCGCTCGGCTGCGGTTCGTCGTCGGGCGGCATCTCGCCGCTCCGCAGCATGTCGAGCGCCGCGTGCCAGCCCTCGGCGTCGGCGCGCGCGGCCATCGCGGGGTCGAGCGTGTCGAGCCGCACGTCGCCCTTCTGCTTCTCGGGGCCGTGGCAGCGCAGGCAGAGCCGCGCGAGCACGGGCCTCACGTCGCGCGCGAAGTCGATCGACCGCGGATCCTGTGCCACCGGATCCTGAGCCACCGGATCCTGGGCTGCCGGATCCCGAGCGATCCCGCCGGCGGGCGCCGTCGCTCCGCGCGGCGGCAGGGCCCACGAGGCACAGGCGAGCGCCGCCAGCACGCTGGCGACGCGGAGGCGGATCTGCGCTGGCATGGTGTGACGAACGGACAGCGTAGCGTCCCGGTCGCGGAGGGCCACCGCGCACGCGGCGGCCTCGCGGTCACGGCCGCGTCACGACGATGCCGTCGCTCGCGGCGATGCCCTGGCTCGCCGCGCCGTCGACGAACGCGACCTGCAGCCACGCCTGCATGCCGGGCGACAGGTTCGCGAGCCAGCTCGCGTCGTGCACGATGTCGCCGCCGTTGCCGGTGATGCCGACCGCGACGTCGATCGCGGGGACCAGCGTGCCGCCGAACAGCGGCACGTTGGCGGCGGAGGCGCCGACGATCAGGATGCCGGGGGCGCCGGCCGCGTAGTCGCGGATCGTCAGCGTCAGCGGCTGCGCCGGTCCGATCGTGCCCGCGCCGAGCGCGGTCGGCACGCCCTGGGCCCCCGGGATGCCGCCGGCCAGATCGCACCAGACCGGCGACATCGTGGCGAAGAACTGGCTGATCGTCGCCGCGGCGTTGGCGAGCGAGAGCGCGTTGTCCTGGGTCTGGGCGACGCCCATCGTGTAGCCCTGGTACTGCACGTTCGGGCCCGACCAGCGGTTGACGCGCTGGCCCGGAGCGTAGGCCATGATCGTGCGGTAGGCGTTGTCCGGCGTGCGGTAGCCGTAGCTGTACGCGTACAGCGCGTTGCCCGCGTTCGCCGGGTCGTGGTGGCTGCCCATGTTGTGGCCGGCCTCGTGCGTGAACGTGTGGTTGGGGATGCACGTGCGCACCGTGACCGCGAACGCCGACGACGAGAACCCGGTCGACAGGTTGGTCATCAGGTAGCCGACGCCGCAGAACGACGGGCTGGCCGGGTCGGTGACGAGGTGCATCAGGTCGGCGCCGTAGTCGTCGCGCAGCGCGTGCACCTCGTCCATGTGGCCGTCGGTCGGGTTGCGGAACCGGCCGAGGTCCTGGCTCGTGCCGAGCTCGTTGTAGTTCGTCTCGGCGACGTGCACGAGCCGGAACTCGATCGGCACCCCCGACGCCTGGTTGCCGGCGTTGGCCTGGGCCACCGCGCCGACGATGGTCGCTTCGATCGCGCTCTGGCCGCCGGCGTTCTGCCGCGCGCGGGGCGTGTAGACGACGAGCATGTCGACGATCGGCTGGCCGCAGGTCGAGTTGGGCAGGTCCGGCTCGGGCACGGCCGGGACGGCGACCGCGAGGCTGTGGTCGACGCCGCAGCCGAGGTGCGGCGGCGTGCGCGCCTGGTCGAACTCCTGCACGACGTGCACGTCCGTGTCGCCGGCGCGCGCGAGCACGAACGAGCGGGCGCCGTCGTGCAGCACGCCCGACACCGTCCCGTCCGGCGCGAGCACGACGTGGAACTGGCCGCCGGTCGGCTGCAGGTCACCTGTGAGCACGCGGTAGCCGAGCGTCCAAGACACGCGCTGCACGACGAGCGTGCGGTCGGCGCCGAACAGGTCGGCGGTCAGCGTGCCGAGGGGCGGCGCGCCGATCGCCGGCACCGCCGCGATCGCCGCGGTGTCGACGGTCACGAAGCGGCTGCGGGTCAGCATCGGCGTCGCCGCCCGCTCGCGCGCGTCCCACGCGGTCGCCGCGGCGGGCACCGAGGCGGCCTTCGAGAACAGCGCCGGCCCGGTCTGCTGGGCGGCGAGGGCGCCGGCGAGCAGCACCGTGGCGCACAGAAACGTCGCGCAGGTCGGGGCGCAGAGGGAACGGACGGCGGCGATCGAGGGCATGGGCATCGGCTGGCTCCGAGGGCGGTCGCGACCGCGGGCGTCGCGAAGGGGAGGGGCAGGGCGCGGTGGCGCACGCACCCTAGCAGAACGCGCGCGCCTTGGGCACGGCCCCGCTAGGATCGCGCCGTCATGGCGTCACCTCGCCGTCCCGCCGGCGCGGCCGGCCTGATCGTCGCGCTGCGCGAACACGGCCTCGCGCGCTTTCCCGGCGCCCACCTGAAGTCGCCGTGGCCGGGACACCTCGATCTTGCGGTCCGGGACAAGACCTTCGCCTACCTCAGCGCGCCCGGCGACCCGCCGAGCCTGTCGCTGAAGCTGCCGCTGTCGTGTTCGATCGCGCTCGATCTGCCGGGCGCCGAGCCGACCGGCTACGGCCTCGGCAAGAGCGGCTGGGTCTCGCTGTCGTTCGCCGAGCACGCGCCGCCGCCGCGGGCGCAGCTCGAAGCGTGGCTCGAGGCCGGCGTCGCCGTCCCGTGGAACGCTCGCATCATGCAAGTCGGCGCGGATGGCTCGGTCATCGAAGCACGACCCGCGCCGCGGTTCGTCGGCAAGCCGAAAGTAACGGAGTTGAACAGCCCCTGTGCCCAGATCGATAACGGCACCGACCTGTACATCGCCATGGCCCGAACGCACCAGATCTAGAAAATACAGCACGACGAAACG
>CALKYL010000067.1 GCA_938003515.1 uncultured bacterium | reverse complement strand
GTGCCGTGCTTCTGCCGGCCCGTGGCGATGTAGCCGCGGACGTGACGTCGCCCGACCGCGATCGACAGCCGCCCCGGCCGCACCGGGATCGACGTCGACGGCGGCAACGCGTTCCGGTTCGTCGCGGTCTTCGACCGGGCGTTCGCGCCGTCCCTGTCCCTGGACCGCCTGACGGTCGTCTATCGCGACTGACGCGGACGGCGACCGTCCCGGCGCGAGCGTTAGGATTTCTGGAATGGATCCGTTCGATCGTGCGACTGGAGGGTGTGGTTCGGCAGGGCGATAGGGCTTGCGGTGGCCCTGCTCCCGGCCCCTTGACCCCTGACCTAGGAACCAGAGTCATGAACGCGCTCCCGACCACCGCTGTATTGATGTCCCTCTTCGCGCCGATCGGCGCCGCGAACCCCGGCGTCGAGTCGCCGCCGCAGGTCACGGCCCCGCAAGAGGAGCCGAGTCCGGCGCCGGCTCGTGACTTCGGGCCCTACCGCGATCCGCCCGACGCCGTTCGTTCGCACCTGCGGCAGGCCCGCGAGGCCGCCGACCGCGGCCGCATCGACGCCGCCCTCGAGCACGTCGAGGCCGGGTTGCGTCACGAGGGCTCCGGCAGCCGGTCGGCCTACGACAAGGCGCGGCTCGAGACGTGGGCGGTCGAGTGGCGTGAGCGCGAGGTGCTCTCGCTGCTCGAGGCGGGTGAGCCGCGCGCCGCCGGCGTCCTGATGGAGCGCATGAGCGCGCCGCTCGACAGCGACTTCGCCGCCGGCCACCTCGAGCGGCTCCGCGAACGCGTCGAGGCCGCGGAGCGCGAGGCGCGCGCGCGCGTCGACGCGCAGCTGCAGCGGCGCATCGCCGGCATCGAGCGCGACCTCGAGCGCGCCGACCGCTATCTGGCGCGCGCGCAGCGCGAGAGCCGCCGCACCGTCTACTCCGCGCGCCGCGGCGAAGCGGCCGCGCACTACTATCGCGAGGCGGAGGAGGCGGCCGCGCAGGCGCTCGACGGCGCCGCGCTCGACGACCCGTCGACCGAGCGCCTGCTCGCGCTGCGCCACCGCGCGTCCGACGGCGCGCTCCGCGCCATGCTGCGCATCGCCAACGCCCGCACGACGCAGGGTGACTACCGCGGCGCGCTCGAGTGGGTCGACCGCGTCGCGGTGCTCGCACCGGACAACGAGCAGGCGCGGGAGTTGCGCCGCACGATCCAGATCGCGAGCTCCGTGCCCGTCGGCTGGCTCGGCTGGGGTCCGATGATGCCGCTCGGCGTGCCGGCGGGCCGCTGAGCCGCGCCGGCGACGCCGGCCGCTACGGCAGCACGCCGACCCGCATCCGCGTGTAGTTCGACAGCGTCAGGTTGCCGGGCTCGGCCGCATCGAAGCCGAGCCACGTGCCGTAGACCCTGAAGCCGTCGAACGCCGTGCCGGCGGGGACGTTGAGCACGTAGCCGCCGTAGCCGCCGGCGTTGGTCGGCACGGCAACGATCGCGTCGGACGCGTGCCAGACGAAGCAGTTCGTCCAGCCGATCGGGGTCGTCGACAGCGGGAACGGCGCCTGGTTCGACAAGCCGAGGCTCAGGAACACGAACGAGTTCGGGTCGGCGTTGCCGCAGGTGAACTGGAACGCCGAGCCGCGGTCGCCGCGGCCGATGTGGCCGGCCCAGAGCTTGCCGCAGCCCGCGCCGAACTCGTTGGCGTCGGCGCAGTGGAAGCTGACGCGCATGCGCGCGGCGAGGTCGTCCACCGTCCCCGTGATCGGTAGCAGCGGCCCGGCCCAGGACGTCTTGACCAGGCGCGGCTCGCCGCCGCGGTTCAGGGCGCCGGCGACCGTCTGCCAGTTGCCGCGGGCGACGATGTCGACGACGACGTCCGAGACCCCGTCGTAGGCGAACGGCGTCTGCAGCCCGATCTCGTGCCAGCTGTTGGCGGCGAACGAGAAGCTGTGGTTGTCGACGTCGAGCACGGTCACCGGCGTCGGCAGGTTGAGCACGAACGAGTTCGTCAGCGTGTAGCCGGCGGGCACGTGCGACATGCGCACGCGCAGCGACTCGTTCCAGTGTCGGCCGAGCGCCTTCACCGAGAACGCGAGCCCGGTGATGTCGCCGGCCGTCAGCAGCTCGGTCTGCCGCAGGATCGTCTGGTAGCGGAGGTTCGTGCCGTGGTCGAGCTCGCGGCGGTAACCGAGCGTGAGGTTGGCGACGCGCGGCGAGAAGACCTGGCCGCCCATGACGTTCGCGGCCGAGCCGAGCTCGAGCGTGACGTAGCCGTCGCCGTAGATCTGGTTGCTGCCGTTGCCGTCGGTGTAGCGGTGGCGCCAGCTCTGCGCGCGGATCGCGCAGCCGTAGGTTCCCGGCGCCAGCTTGAACGGTTTCGCCAGGTCGACCCGGCTCGGCTGGTTGTTGCCGGCCGACAGCCCTTCGAGCGCCGAGACCGGCGTCCACGCGGCGAGGTTGCCCTCGTTGCCGGCGTAGCTGCCGCCCTGGGCGATCAGGTAGACGTCGCCGTAGAGCGCGGTGCCGACCGGTTCGTCGGTGTTGACGTCGAACGACGTCACGTAGAGCCCCTCGGTGACGGTGACGTCGAAGAACACCGCGCCGCCGGGCTGCCCGCCGTTGTTCGACGAGAAGGTCGTCGTCAGCGTGTCCGGCGCGTAGCCGCCGAAGGGGTAGTAGTTGCCCGGGCCGGTCGGGCTCTCGTCCGGCAGGTAGCGCGCGCAACCGGAGCCGATCACGCGCGTGCCCCCGTTGACGACCAGCGCGTAGGTCGCGTCGGTCGCCGCGGTCACGAGGTGCGCGTCCTGCGTGACGACCGGCGCGGTGATCTCGATCGTCCAGGTGCCCGGCAGCGGGTTCTGCAGGAACACGCACTCGACCGTGTCGAGCGTGTCGGCGGAGCCGCCGGCCGCCGAACTGGTGCCCTGCGCCGCGCCGACGAGGCCGCCGTTGCCCCAGAACTGGAACCCGTCCGGCGACGTCACGCGCAGCGTCAGGTCGTTGACGCGGTCGATCGCGGCGGCCAGCACCGGCGCGGGATCGAGATACGTCATGCAGACCTTGAGCCACGTCTCGCCGGGCTGCACCTCGACCTCGTAGACGTGCGTCTCGCCCTGCGCGATAGGCGCGTCCTCGGGGATCACCGTGAACGCGTCGCGGCGCGTGTAGAGGTTGTTGACGTTCGGGAAGCCCCAGCCGACGTGCTCGCGGCGGTTGTCGGTCGCCGTCGGCGTGTACTGGTCGGCGCCGACGATCATCAACGCCTTCAGGGTCTGCGCGTAGGGACGGTTCTCGAAGCGGGTGCCGGCCGGGACGCGCGCCGGGTTGTTGAAGATGTGGTCGGTGTACATCTCGATCGCCAGCGCGTTGAAGCCGGCGACGATCGGCGTCGCGGACGACGTGCCGTTGAACGTCGTCGTCGACTGGCCCGCCGGGTCCGGCGCGGTGTTGTAGCCGCCGAAGGTGTTCGGCGCCGTCGCCGAGTTGTTGGGCTGGCCGACGCTCAGGTCGGACGTCCAGACGCTGTCGTAGTAGGCGCAGAGGTCCGGCTTGTTGCGGCCGTCGGCGGCCGGGCCGATCGAGGCGTTGCCCGCCAGCCACGAGTCGTCGGCGGGGTTGCTGTTGTTGAAGTGCTGCACGCCGCCGACCGAGATCACGTTCTTCGCCCAGGCCTGGGGGCGCGCGTTCTGGTTGCCGAGGTTCGACATGCTCTGCGTCCACGGGATGCGGTGGTCGAACACGATGTCGTCCGCGTCGGCCGAGACCGACGTGTAGGCGGTCGTCTGCGTGTCGCCCCAAGACGCGGTCGTGAACAGGCACTCGTGCACGTTGACGACCTCGTCGATCACCATGTTGCGCGAGAAGCCCGCGGTCACGAACTGGTAGGTCGTGTAGAAACCGATCCCGTCGGGCGCGAGACCGCGCGCCTGTGGCGCGCTCGTGCCGTTGCCGAACACGATGCCGGCCGTGCAGTGGCCGTGGCGCGCGGGGGCGCCGTTGCACGCGACCGGCGTCATCATCACGGTGAAGTCGGGGTGCGCGGCTTCGACGCCTTCGTAGACGTGGCCCCGGATGCCGAAGCCCGTGTAGCCGGCCGCGATCTCGATCGCGTTCGCGCCGCCCTGGATGCGCGCGTTGTTCATGTCCTCGCCCGGCTCGGTCCAGCGGTCGATCCACAGCACCTCGTCGAGCCGCGCGGCCTGCCAGAGCTGCGCGCCGGTCAGCTCGACGGTGAACAACAGGCTCTGCAGGTGGCGGTCGACGACCGTGCCGCCGAGCGCGAGGACCTTCGCCTCCAGCGCCGGCTTGTCGCGGCGCTTGTCCGCCATGACCAGGTTGTAGCGGCGCTTGGGCAGCGGTCCGCCCGCGACGTGCTCGGCGAGCAGGAACGCCTCGAGCCGGTAGGCCGGCTCGTAGGCACCGACCCATCGCACGAGCGGCAGCTCGGCGATCCGGGCGACGCCCCGCGGCGCGAACACGACGTGGGCGTCGTGCGGCAGATAGCCGCGCACGATCCCGCCCGCCGCCTGCAGCGCCTCGCGGTCGCCGTCGGTCGGCGTCCTGCGGAACTGCACGATCCACAGGCGCGTATCGGGGCCGGCCGCGAGGCCCGCGGGCACCGTGGGCGGGCCCGCGAGCGGATCGAAGGTCGCGTAGCGCAGCAGGAGCCGCGGGTCGCCCTGCGTCGGCAGGGCGTCGCCGGCGCCCTGGGCGCGGCCGGCGACCGTGGTGACGAGGAGGCTCAGCGCGAGGCCGAGACGGGGGAGGACGGCGTGCATCGCAGTTCGGAGGAGGAGATCGGAAGAGCACACGTCTGAACTCCAGTCACACTGATATATCTCG
>CALKYL010000066.1 GCA_938003515.1 uncultured bacterium | reverse complement strand
CTCGTCGTCGGCGAACCGGTCGTGCCCGAGCGCACCGGCGACCGCGCGCGCGATCTCAAAGCCGCCGTCGCGCGCGTCAACGCCGACCTCGAGCGCCTGATCCGGCTCGCGCCCGAGCAATACCTCTGGATCCACGACCGCTATCGCACCCGACCGGGGCCGGGCGAGATCGTCTAGGAGGCGCGGCTGGTCGCGGTCCGGCGGGTGCCGGCCGCTGGAGCCGCCGCGCGGCGCCGGCTACGGTGCTCTCCGCGGGCGCCCGTAGCTCAGCTGGATAGAGCATCGGCCTTCTAAGCCGGCGGTCGCAGGTTCGAATCCTGCCGGGCGTGCCACCTGCGTCGGCGCGCGCGCGCCCGCCGTCGGGGGCGCCGGGTGGAGCAGGGTGCCCGGCGGGGCGGGCCACCGAACGGGCGGGGCACCGGCCGCGTGCGGCATCGCAGCACCGTCGCGCCCCTCGAGAAGCACGGCCGTCGACGCATCGCCACACGCGGCCGTTTCGCTCGTTCCTGCGCGCAGACATGAAGCGAACCTCCACCCTTCCCCCCCTTCTCCTGAGCTCCGTCGCCCTGTTCGCCGCCGCGTGCGGCGGCGGCGGAGGCGGCGGCAATCCGCCGGCCGCGAACACCACGACCCTGTCCGGGCAGCTGCGCATGCCGCAGGTCGCGCCGACCGCCGCGACACCGGCGAACGTCACGGCGCCGATGGTGCCCGGCGAGGTCGTGGTGTGGTTCGAACCCGGCACCAGCGCGCGGGACCTGGTCGCCGACGGCTTCGACCTCGTGCGCGGCGGCGACGGGCCGATCGCCGTCTACCGGGCGCACGCGGCGGCCGGCAGGTCGTCCGTGCACGACGGCGCCGCCGTCGCGGACAGCGTCGAGCAGGCGACGTGCGCCGCGGCCGACGAGTTGGCGGCGATGGCCGGGGTGCGCTGCGCGAGCCCGAACCACGTGCTGCAGGCGTTCGTGCAGCCCAACGACACGTTCTACGACAAGCAGTGGCACTACCCGCAGATCAAGCTGCCGCAGGCGTGGGACGTGACACAGGGATCGGCGAGCGTCGTCGTCGCGGTGCTCGACACCGGCATCGTCTCCTCGCACCCGGACTTCGCGGGTCGGCTCGTCGGCGGCTACGACATGATCAGCAACCCGCAGATCGCCGGAGACGGCGACGGCCGCGACCCCGATCCCGAGGACGTCGGCGACTTCCAGACACCGCAGGGCTCGAGCTTCCACGGTACGCACGTCGCCGGCACGATCGGCGCCAACGGCAACGACGGTCAGGGCGTCGCCGGCGTCGACTGGAACTGCCGCCTGATGACGGTTCGCGTGCTCGGCCAGGGCGGCGGCACCGTCGACGACATCGCCAACGGCATCCTCTACGCCGCGGGTCTGCCGAACGCGAGCGGCGTGCTGCCGCCGCAGCGCGCCGACATCGTCAACATGAGCCTCGGCGGCCCCGGCCTCAGCCCGGTGCTCGAGCAGGCGTGCAACCAGGCGGCCGCCGCCGGCGTGCTGCTCGTCGCCGCGGCCGGCAACGACAACAGCGACCAGCCCAACTCCCCGGCGGCGTTCGACTCGGTGCTGTCGGTCGGCGCGGTCGACCTCGCGCGTCAGCGCGCTCCCTACTCCAACTTCAGTCCGACCGTCGACATCTGGGCGCCGGGCGGCGACATGGGCGCCGACCGCAACAACGACGGCTTCCCGGACGGCGTGCTGTCGACGATGGCGAACGACCAGGGCCAGCTGTTCTTCAAGTTCGAGAACGGCACGTCGATGGCGAGTCCGCACGTCGCCGGCGTCGCGGCGCTCGTCAAGGCCGCGAACCCGTCGCTGACCGCCGCCGACCTGCGCAACGTGCTGATCGGCAGCGCGACCGGCGGCCTCGGGCTGCCGAACCAGGGGCGGCTCCTCGACGCGCTCGCCGCGGTGCAGGCGGCCGGCGGCCAGGGTGGCCAGCCGACGGCGCCGGTGCTGGTCGCGTCGCCGTCCTTCGTCGACTTCGGCGCCGACGCGACGACCGCGGTCGTGCTGCTCGAGAACCGCGGCACCGGCCAGCTCGTCTACGACTCGTTCGCGTTCTCGCAGCAGGCGCCGTGGTTCGACGGGTCGCTCGACGACGCGACGCCGGGCAACGGCATCGGCGACGACCGGCTCGAGGTCACCGTCGACCGGCAGGGGCTGCCCGACGGCGTCTACCAGACGCGGCTGACGCTCAACTACCTCGACGGCGGCGCCGTGATCAGCGTCGACATCGACTTCCGCCTGCAGGTAGGCGCCTCGCAGGCCGCCGACGACCGCGTGTTCGTGCTCCTGGTCGATCCGGTGACGTTCGAGACGCGCTACCAGACCGAGACGGCGCTCGGCAGCGGCTTCTCGTTCGCGATGGCCGGCGTCGAACCCGGCGCCTACCTGCTCGTCGCCGGCACCGACCGCGACGACGACGACCTGCTCGGCGACCCCGGCGAGCTGTTCGGCGCGTGGCCGAGCCTCGACCGGCCGCTGCCGGTCCAGGTGGGCCCCGGCCAGAACCCCGGACGCCTCGACTTCGGCCTGCAGGAGCTCGCGACCGTGCAGTCGCTCGGCCTGCCGGTGGCCGTCGGCTACCGCCGGCTGCGGTAGCGCGCGGCGGGCCCGCGGGCGCGCGGCCACCGGCTCACAGGCCGGCGGCCGCGACGATCGCCAGGAACTCGTCGCGCCAGTGGTAGCCCTCGAGCAGGCTCGGGTCGTCGTCGCCGAGCACGCGCCTCGCGACGTAGAGCGCCTCGACCGACGCGAGGCCGCCGGCCGGGTCGTCGAACACCTTGCTGACGCGGGGGTAGGCGGTGCGCAGGCCGCCGGGGATCGCGCGCCGCAGCGGGGTGCCGACGACGCACGCCTCGAGCTGCGGCAGCCAGCGCCACGTCGCGTCGAGCAGGAGCAGCGGATGCCCGCGGTCGGCCGGCGAGAGCGGCTCGGCGTCGACCGCCAGCAGCACGAAGCCGGTCGCATCGAACGCGAGCCCCGGGCGCGAGCGC
Organism: uncultured bacterium; assembly: GCA_938003515.1. The sequence goes on along the minus strand of CALKYL010000066.1, from coordinate 356 downwards.
AGGAACGTCATCTCGGCACGGTCGTGCAGCAAGCGCAGCGAGCACTTGCTCAGCCGTTCCTTTGGGTGCCGGATCACGGTCGTCGGCACCGGGGTCATCGCGCCTCCTCGAGTCGCCGCAGCACCGCCGCCTCGACGACCTCGTGGTGCACGTCGCCGTGCGCGCGCGGGCCGTAGCGGGTCGAGTCCTTCGGGCCGAACACGGCGACGCAGCGCGCGCCGACCGCCGCGGCGAGGTGGAGCGGGCCGGTGTCGGCGGCCACGACGACGTCGCACGCACCGAGCACGCCGGCGAGCCCGCGCAGGCCGAGGCGCTCGCCGTCGACCGGACGGATGCCGGCGGCCGCGGCGAGCGCC
>CALKYL010000065.1 GCA_938003515.1 uncultured bacterium | reverse complement strand
GGCAGGCCGCCCGGTGTCGCCCCGTCTCCCGGGGGCGCCGCTGCGCCGGCGGGGGGGGGCACCGCGCCGCCGATTTCTGCGGCGCCGAGCAGCCGGTGCCATCGGGCGCGCCCCGGTCCGGCCGCGGGCGCGGCGGGGCCGGCCCCCGCACGGTTGCCGGCAGCGGGTATCCTTGCCGCGAACCCCGGCTCGAGCGGGCGCGTGCCCTTGACGGTCGGGCGACGGAACATAGCATTCGACAGCCCTTTCCGGCCTCCCTCGGCCGGACGGGAGTTCCGGCGCCGGCGCCGTGCCCACGCCCCGCTCCGCCGCACTCCCCGTCGAGCCCTCTCAAGACCCCTACCGCATCCGATCCCAAGGAGTCCGCTTCCATGGCCCGCTCGTTCCATCAGTCTCTCCTGGCGGCCGTCGTGACCGCCGTCGTCGCCGGCGGCACGCTCTCGGCCCAGGACACGCCGCTGCAGGAAGCGGTCACCTTGCTGCGCGTGAACAAGACGGAGGAGGCGGTCGCGATGCTGCGCGAGATCCTGTCCTCGGACCCGTCCAACGAAGAGGCGCTCGACCTCTACCGGTCGGTGTCGCAGGACGAGTGGTACATGCTGATGACGCAGCAGGGCGAGATCCAGAAGATCGCCCGCTCGATCCTCGACCGCGCCAAGGTGACGGCGCGCGAGCGTTCGCGCGACGAGGAGGCGATCCGCGGGCTCGTCGAGCAGGCCACGGCCGCCGACGCGGACTACGCGGCCCGCCAGGACGCGGTGAACAAGCTGATCGCCGACCACGGGGAGTTCGCGGTGCCGGCGCTGCTGGAGAAGCTCGGCAACCCGGACGACGTCGACGGGCAGATCCACGCGATCAGCGTGCTCAACCAGCTCGGCGCCGTCGCCGTGCTGCCGCTGATCGAGGCGCTCGAGAGCACCAACGACCTCGCGGTGCAGAACGCCGCCGCGGCGCTGCACATGATCGGCGACGACCGCGCCGCGCCGATGATGGCGCACCTCGCGAACGACGACCGCGTCAGCATCGCGACGATCGCGCGCAAGTTCCTCGCCAAGAAGGGTGTCCAGGGCGACGCGCTCGGCATGCTGCTCGCGCAGGCCGACGGCTACCTGCGCGGCGTGGTGCCGACCGGCGGCTACAGCGACGTCGTGTGGACGCTCGTCGACGACCGGCTGGTCGCGACCGACGTGCCCTCGCTGCTGTATCCGACCGAGCTGGCCAAGTCGGTCGCGGCCGACGCCGCGCGCATCCAGCCGAACAGCCTCGAGGCCCGCAGCGCCGTCGCGCAGGCCAACCTGGCGCAGGCCCACCTGATCGAGACGTCGATCCAGAAGGGCGACGAGACCACCGCCGAGCTGGGCCCGGTCGCCGCCGAGCTGAAGATCGCGGCGCTCGCGACCGGGGTCGACGCGCTGCGCAGCGCGCTCGACGCGGGCGTGCGGAAGGGCCTGGCGCCGGTCGCCATCGGCGCGATCGACGCGCTGGCCGACGCCGAGATCATCGATTCGGTCGGTGACAGCTCGCTGGTCGCCGCGCTCGCCAGCAGCGACAAGCGCATCAAGTACGCCGCCGCCGAGGCGATCGTGCGCGCGAGCCGTGGCGCCAGCGTGCCGCAGGCCGAGCGCGTCGTGTCGGTGCTCGCCGACGCGGTCACCGAGGAGAAGGTGCACACGGTGCAGGTCATCGGCCCGACGCTCGAGACCCAGGCCGCCGTCGAGGCCGCCAGCGGCACGCGCGGCGTGGCGATCGACGCCAACGCCACGGCCGTCGGTGGCATGCGGGACCTGCTGCTCAACCCGAACGTCGACGTCGTCGTCATCAACGAGATCCTGCCGGACCGCCTGCCGGACGACGTGATCGGCAACATCCGCAAGGACCCGCGCATGGCCGACACGCGCATCGTCATCATCACCAAGGACGAGGACGCGGCGCGCGAGCACTTCGGCGACGAGGTCGGCTTCGTCATGGCGCCGCTGACCGGAGAGAGCCTGCAGGAGGCGATCACGGCGGCGCTCGAGGGCGCCAGCAGCCCGGCCGGCGAGCGGGCCGAGGCCTACGCGAGCAAGGCGAGCGAAGCGCTGCTGGCGCTGGCGAGCCGCAAGGCGAGCATCGCCGGCGCGGTCGACAACCTCGCGCTGCAGCTCAACCGCGGCGACAGCGTCGCGGTGCCCGCCGCGCGCGCGATCGGCCTGTCGGGCGGCGAGGCCCAGCTGCCCGCGCTGCTCGGCGCGCTCGACGCCGGCAGCGACGAGCTGAAGAAGGCCGCGGCCGAAGCGATCGGCAACGTGCTCAGCCGGATGTCGAGCTGCCCGGACGACGTCGCCGCCGCGCTGATGGCCGCGATGGACGCGACGTCCGACGTGCAGCTGCGCACCGCGATCGCGATCGCGTTCGGCAAGGCGCGCCTCGACGCCCAGAAGAAGCTCGAGCTGATGAAGAAGCTCGGCCGCGTCGCCGGCGCCGGCAGCGAAGGCTGAGCCGGGCAGAGCCGCGCGGCGCGGCCCGCCGGGGTCGCGCCGCCGATTCGGGCTGGACGGCCGCCAGGGGCGTCGCTACCTTGCTCGGCCCGCGGTCGCCGGACGGCGTCCGATCCGACCGCGTCTGCCGATGTAGCTCAGCTGGTAGAGCAATGCTTTCGTAAAGCATAGGTCGCGGGTTCGAGTCCCACCATCGGCTCCATCACGACCGCCCGCGGCGCCCGCCGCGGGCGGTCGTTCCGTTTCCGGCCGTGCGGTCGGGCCGCTATCGTCACCCGCGATGTCGAAGAAGACCCTCACCCTCGTCGCCGCGGCCTTCGCGCTCGCCGCCTGCCGCACGCCGCCGCCCCGCCCGTGGCTGCGATTCGAGCTGGACGGCGTGACCGGGCTGCAGCCGAAGGAGCCCGGCGCGTTCGCCGGCGATCTGCTCGGCGCGCGGCTGCGCGTCGACCTGTACGACCCGAAGACGGCCGTGCTCGTGGTCGTCGACAACCCGACCGACGCGAGCGTGCGCGTCTCGCTCGGCCCCGACGCGGGCGACCCGCGCAACGCGATCGGCGAGGTGCTGCTGCGCCGGCTCGACGGCCCTGCCGTCGGCGGCCCGGACATGCAGGCCTACGCGGCGCGCCAGCCGCTGGCCGTCGACGGCGGCTGGCGGGCGACCTTCTACCTCGACGCGCCGCTCGGCCGCGAGCCGAAGCTGGGGCAGTACCTGGTCCTGGCGATCGAGGCCGAGAACGACGCGGGCGCGCGCGTCCGCTACACGCTGCCGCTGATCGCGAAGATGGGCGGCACGAGGCCCACCGGGCTCCGGTAGATGCTCTTCGCCTGGGACGCGCTGGCCGCCGGCCCGGGCGCTCCCGTCGACGAAGCCGCGACCTGGGGCTTCTGGTCGTGGTCGTCGCTGGTGCTCGCGCTCGCGGTCGTCGGCGAGGTGCTGGCGATCGTGTTCGTGTACCGCGTGCTGGTCCGCGGCGTCTCGCCGGCGAGCACGGTGCTGTGGATGGCCGTCATCCTGGCCGCGCCGTGGTTCGGCCTGCTCGCCTACTACCTGCTGCCGCGCCGGCTGCAGCTGGTGCGTCTCCGCCGGCTGCAGCGTCGCGAGCGGCGGCTGCGCGAGGTGCGGCCGCGCGACGACACCGGCGACGTGTCGGTCGAGCCGGAGGCCGGCGGGCTCGAGGCCCTGCTGCTGCAGGAGGGCGGGCTGACGGACGGCAACCGGGTGCGCTGGCTGCCGGGGGGCGAGCAGTTCTTCGCCGAGGCGGCGGCCGCGATCGAGGCCGCCGAGCGGCACGTGCACTGCGTCGTCTACATCCTGCGTCCGGACGAGACCGGGCTGCGCTTCCTCGAGGTGCTGGCTGCCGCCGCGCGACGCGGCGTCGCGGTGCGGCTCTGCTACGACTCGTTCGGCAGCCTCGGGCTGAAGACGTCGCACCTGGCCGCGCTGCGCGAGGCCGGCGGCCGCGTCGAGGCCTTCCTGCCGCTGTTGTGGAAGAAGCGGCCGTTCACCATCAACCTGCGCAACCACCGCAAGCTCTTGATCGTCGACGGCGACGTGGCGTTCGTCGGCGGGCGCAACGTCGGCGACGAGTATCGCACCGGCAAGTTCGGCGAACGACAGCAGTGGTTCGACGCGATGGTCGAACTGCGCGGTCCGGCGGTCGACCGGCTGCAGGAGATCTTCGTGCAGGACTGGTGCACGGCGAGCGAAGAGGTGCTGTCCGACACGTTCCGCCCCGCGTGCGAGGCCGCCGGCGACGCGCGCGTCGCGGTCGTCTGCAGCGGGCCCGACCGCGAGCACTCGGCGCTGTGGTTCGCGATCGTGCAGACGATCGGCGAGGCGGTGCGCACGGTCGACCTCAGCTCGCCCTACCTCGTGATGCCGCCGACGCTGCTGTTCGCGCTGCAGCTGGCCGTGGCGCGCGGCGTGCGGGTGCGCGTGCACACCAACGGGGTGCGCTCCGAGGCCGCGTTCCTCTACCACGCCCAGCGGCACCACTACCGGCGCCTGCTCGAGTCCGGCATCGAGGTGTTCGAGACGACCGAGTCGTACAACCACGCCAAGTACCTCGTCGTCGACGGCCGGCACGTGCTAGTCGGCAGCGCGAACATGGACCTGCGCAGCGCGCACCTGAACTTCGAGGTCGCCGCCCTGGTCGTCGGCGCGCCGGAGTTCGCCGGCGAAGTGCGGGCCACGATCGAGGAGCGGCAGGCGGAGTTCCGGCGGGTCACGCCGGAACTCCTGCCGACGAATCCGTTCTGGCGCGCGATCGACGCGCTGTGCGGGCTGTTCTCGCCGCTGATGTAGCGGCGTCAGCGACCGCCGCCGGCCGGCTCTCGGGCTTCGCGGGCGCGCCTGGCCGCCGCCGGCACGATCTGCACGTCGCCGGCGGCCTGCGCGGCCGCGACGTCCTCGGCGAGCGCCTCGACGGCAGCGGCGAGCTGCAGGTCCTCGCCGCGCGGCGGGTTCCAGAGCGCGATGTCGGGGAGGCAGCCGTTGAGCTCCATGTCCTCGCCCGTCGTGACCAGGTACCAGCCGCGCGTCGGCATGCGCACCGAGCTGCCGTCCAGCAGGCGCTGGGACCCGGTCGAGATCACGCCGCCGGCGGTGCGCATGCCGACGAGGCGGCCGCGGCCGAGCTGCTTGACGGCGTGGGACAGGATCTCCGCGTTGGAGAACGAGTGCTCGTTGCACATCAGCACGATCGGCTTCGTCCAGGACGCGTAGACCTTGCGATCCTGCGGGTAGCCTTCGCCGCTGCGGCGCGACTTCGTGATGGCGTGCACCGGCTGGGTCAGCACGGTCAGCACGTGGTCGGTCGTGCTGCCGCCGCCGTTGAAGCGCACGTCGACGATCAGCCCGTCCTTGCCGACGCCCGCGTCGTAGAGGTCCTCCTCGAGCTGGCGGAAGCTCTGCATGTTCATGCCGCGGATGTGCACGTAGCCGAGCCGGCCTTCGGAGAGGCGCTGGACCCGCGCGCGGTTGCCGTCGACCCACTCGTCGTAGAGCAGGCCGGCGACCGACGCCACGGGCCGCACCGTGACCTCGCGCTCCGCGCCGCCGACGGCGGCGACCTCGAGCACGACGTCGCGCGCTTCGGGCATCGTCAGCAGCACGTCGAGGTCCGTCGCGGCCGTGACGTCCTGGCCGTCGACGGCGAGCAGCGTCTCGCCCGCGCGCACGCGGCTGCGCTCGCGGTCGCACGGGCTGTTCGGGATCACGCTCTCGACGACGCGGCCGACCCTGCCGTCGGCAGGGGGCGCGAAGCGCAGGCCGAGATGGAACGTGCGCGGCGTCCAGCCGTCGCCGCGCGGCGCGGACGGCACGGCGTCCTCACCGCCGCGATGGCCCATGTGCGAGGCGTTCAGCTCTCCGAGCATCAGGTTCATCAGGTCCGAGAACTCGTCGCGCCCGAGGCACTGCGCGGCGACCGGGCGGTACTTGGCGCGGATCGCCTGCCAGTCACGGTTGTTCATGCTCGGGTCGTAGAAGCGGTCGCGCATCGCCCGCCAGCCCTGGTCGAACGCGATCTGGCGCACGGCCCGCCAGTCGCGCACGCACTTGACGGAGAACGCGAACGTCTCGAGCTTCGCGCCGCGCTCGAGCGCGGCGGGGGTGCCGCCCGACAGCCCGACGATCTGGTCGCCGTTCGCGAGCCAGGTCGCGGCGCGCAGCGGCCGCTCGGCGAGCTTCTTCGGCGCCCCCGGCTCCGGGAACTCGACCGCCCAGAAGCCCGAGTCGGCGCGCACCGTCGCGGCGAACGCGAGCTTCTTGCCGTCGGGCGACCAGATCAGCCCGGACTCGCGGCTGTCGGGGATCCGGATCACGTGCCGGCGGTCGAGCAGCCCGTCGAAGTCGACCCGCACCGCGTCGTCCGCCGCCTTCGCGGCCGCGGCCTCGCCGCCGTCGTCGGTCTTCTCGCCGCCTTCGTCGGCCTTCTTGCCGTCCTCGCCGGCCTTGGCCTTGGCCTTGGCGGACGGCTTGCCCTTCTTCATCGCGGCGAGCGCTTTCTCCAGCTGCAGGTCGCGGGACGTCTTCTCCTCCGCCTCGGCGGTGAGGTTGACCCAGTGCACGTCGACCTCCTCGCCCTGACGGCGGCTGACGAACGCGAGCCGCTTTCCGTCACCCGACCACGCGGGCTGGCCGTCGTAGTCGGGGTGACGCGAGACGTTGAACGGCTCCCGCGTGCCGTCGAGCGGCACGATCCAGACGTCCGAGTTGTAGTCGGAGTCCTGCGTCGCGTAGGCCAGCCAGCGGCCGTCCGGCGACCACGCGAAGTCCGGCGTCGACCACGACTCGACGACGCGGCGGTGGTCCGTGCCGTCCTGGTCCATGACGAACACGTGCGTGCCCTTCGTGTAGGCGACGTGCGCGCCGGTCGGGCTCGGCTGCAGGTTGTCCTCGACCTCCCGGTCGTCGGTGACCTGGCGCAGCGTGAACGCGTCGGCGAGCCACCAGATGCCGTCCTCGCGCGCGATCGTCGCCTCCCACAGGTCCGCTTCGCCGCCGGCGTCGCTGACGAAGAACAGCCGCTTGCCGTCGTCGGCGAACGCCAGCGACGTCTCCGCGTGCGCGGTGTCGGTCACGCGGACCGGCTCCTTCAGGATCCGGTCCATGACCCAGACGTCCTCGCCGGCGACGAACGCGATCTGCTTGCCGTCGGGCGTGAACGCGACCGCCGACGCCGAGGTCACCGCGCGCCGCTCGATCTCGTCGGCGTGCTCGTCGCCGGCGACGTGGAGCGCGATCGGCGTGACCGCCCCCGATCCGGTGTCGACCCTGAGCAGGTCGAAGCGGCGCCGAACGAGCATCGTCGAGCCGTCCGCGGACACGCTCGGGAACGCGACGCCGTCGTCGCTGCGGTCGAGGTTGCGCACGTTGGTGACGCGTCGGGCGTCGCCGCCGGCGAGCGGCCGCGCCCAGACGTCGAACGTGCCGTCCGGGTCGCTGACGAACCAGTAGCGCGCGCCGTCGGGCGCCCAGACGGGCATCTGCTCGGCGACGTTCTGGAAGTCCTCGCGGTCCCGGCTCAGGCGGGTCAGCTTCGGCGGCGCCTCGGTCAGGTCGGCGTGCCACAACTGCGCCGCCTGCGATCCGCGGTAGCCCTTGCGCGACCACATCGGCCGGCCGCGCACGAACAGCACGTGCCGGCCGTCCGGCGACATCGCGGCGTCCGCGAGGCCCGCGTCGAACAGCATGCGCTTCGGCCGCTCGCCGGCGAGGTCGACGGCGAACAGCCGCGTCGACTCCGAGTAGTGGAAGCCCCGGTCGGTCGCGATGCCGACGAGCAACGACGCGCCGTCCGGGGTGAAGCCGAACAGCGTCTTGCGCAGCGAGTCGTGCGTGACCTGCCGCGGCGCGCCGCCGGCGGCCGCGACCACGTGGATCTGGCTGCCGCCGTTGCGGTCGCTGACGAAGGCGATCGTCCCGCCGTCGGGCGAGAAGAACGGGCGCGCGTCGTCGGCCGGGTGGGTCGTCAGCCGCCGCGCCGCGCCGCCGTCGGCCGAGGCCGTCCAGACGTCGCCGCGCCAGGCGAACGCGATGCGCGTGCCGTCGGGGGAGATCTGCGGGTCGCGCGGCACGCGGATCGCTCGCTCCTGGGCGGCGAGGCCCGCGGAGGCTGGGCCGAGATCCAGGATGTCCGGCGTCG
>CALKYL010000064.1 GCA_938003515.1 uncultured bacterium | reverse complement strand
CCGGGAGCGACCCGCGCCCGCGTCCTCGCCGGGGGTCCCGGCGGCCGCGCGCGGCCGCCGTCACCGCGGCTCGCCGAGCACCTTCGCGACCATCTGCGGCCACTTCGCGACCTCCGCGCAGGCAGAGCGCTCGGGCAGCACCTTGCCCGGGTTGCACCGCCCGTGCGGGTCGAAGACGCGGCGCACGCGCGCCATGACGTCGAGGTCGGCGTCGTCGAACATCATGCGCACGTGGTGGAGTGCTTAGCTGCCGAGACTGCGTTCCTCGGCGACGCTGACCGAACGGACGATCCACCGAGCCGGTGATGCTGCCGCCGAGGGCCATGCAGAGCTGCAGGATTTCGCGGCCGGCGGCGACGGTGCGCCGGGTCTGGTCGGCGTCCCGGCCGTCGAAGCTGATGTTCGGGTGGAGGTTGCCGTCCCCGGCGTGGAACACGTTGGTGATCAGCACGCCGTGGCGCTCGCCGATCGCCGTGATGCCGAGCAGCGCCTCCTCGAGGCGCGTGCGCGGCACGACGCCGTCGAGCACGTAGAGGTCGGTGTTGATGCGCCCCATCGCGCCGAACGCGCCCTTGCGACCCTTCCACAGCCGCTTGCGCTCCGCGGCGTCGGTCGCGCGTTCGACCTGCAGCGCGGCGTGGGCGGCGAAGATCGCCTCGACCTCGACCGCTTCCTCGGCGACGACGTCGGCCGGGCCGTCGAGTTCGACCAGCAGCACCGCGGCCGCGTGCTCGGGGTAGCCGGCGCGGTAGACCGACGCCTCGACGGCCCGGATCGTCGCCTGGTCGAGGATCTCGAGCGCGGCGGGCACCAGGCCGGCGGCGATGACGTCCCCGACCGCCCGGCACGCGGCGGACATCGACGCGAACGACGCCAGCAGCGTGCAGACGCGCTCCGGGTCGCGGCTCAGGCGCACCGTGATCTCGGTCGCGATGCCGAACGTGCCCTCGCTGCCGCAGAACAGGGCGGCGACGTCCAGCCCGTGCGGCGCGCGCGAGGCCGCTTGTCCGCCGAGTCGCGCCAGCTCGCCGTCGGGCAGCACCACGAGGGCGCCGAGCACGTGGTCCTGCGTCATGCCGTACTTGAAGCAGTGCGGCCCGCCGCTGTTCTCGGCGAGGTTGCCGCCGATGGTGCAGACCGACTGGCTCGAGGGGTCGGGCGCGTAGTGCAGGCCGTGCGCCGCGACCGAGGCCGTCAGCTCGAGGTTGACGACGCCGGGCTGCACGACCGCGTAGCGGTCCACCGTCGAGACGTGCAACACCTGCCGCATGCGCGAACAGTCGACGACCACCGCGTCGCCGCCCGCCGTCGGGCCGCCGGACAGGCACGTGCCGGCGCCGCGCGGCACGAACGGCACCTCGGCTGCGTGCAGCGCCTTGACGACCGCCTGGACCTCCTCCGTCGACTCCGGCAGCACGACGGCCCGCGGGCGCGACTTGTGGACCGTGAAGCCGTCGCACTCCCAGGCGAGCAGCGCGTCGGGGGTGCTGAGCACGCGGTCGCGACCCAAAAGCGCCGTCAGCACGGGCTCGACGGGGCGGGATGGGGCGCTTCGGGGCATCCGCGCAGCATAGCGGCGATTGTGGCGTCAAGCCGAATACGCGGGATTGCCGATGCGGGGATCGAACTGCCATGCCGGAGCTGCAGGTCAAGAAGGTCGTCGCGGTCTGTTTCCTGGAGGCCGCCAAGCTCGCGCTCGAGCACCTCGGGGCCTTCCGGCTGCAGCTGTCGCAGCAGAGCGTGCCCGGCCCGCAGGACCTGCCGCGCACCTATGGCGACATCCGGCGGCTGCGCGACTACCTGCAGCGCTGCGTCAGCGCCTACCAGGAGATGGTGCCGCTCGACCTGTCGGACGGCGACGCCTCGCTGCTGGTCGCCTGCTGCCGGCGCGCGGTCGAGGCGATCGAGGTCCGCTTGACGGATCGCGTCGTCGCGCCCGACGAGAAGCAGTGGCTGACCAGGAAGCGCACCGTGCTGTCGGACTGGGCGGTCGAGCTGGCCGCGAAGCCGCTGATCGAGCTGCCGCTGACGCGCCTGTCGACCGTGGTCGGCGAGAGCGTGCGCGGCCTGACGACCCGGCTGCACAACAAGGTCTTCGGCGACGTCAGCGAACGCGAGAAGATCGTGCCGCCCAAGACCGCCAGCTCGACGTTCACGCACGGCCTGGTGAACTTCGGCGAGTCCACGCCGCCGGACGACGACGATCCGCCGCCGAAGGGCGCCAAGAGCTCCGCGCTCGCCGCCCCGGGCGGTCCGGACGTCGAACTCAACGACGAGGCGCCCTGGCAGGACGCGTCGCTGCCGCCGTTGCTCGACCGCCGCACGCTGAAGGACCCGCGCCTGCGTTCGCTGATCGGCCTCGACCTGACGGCGTTCAACCGCTGCGTCGCCGACGGCGACCACCGCCTCGCCACCGTGCTGCTGGCCTCGATCGCCGAGGCGGCGCTGCTCGACCACGCGATCCAGCGGCGCAGCGAGCTCGGGTTGTCGGGCACGCCCGACACGTGGAACCCCCAGGAACTGCTGCTGCGCGCGATGGGCGAGGCCGCCGAGCCGAAGGACCGGGCGCTCGCCTTCCACCTGTTCGCGTCGCGCAACCTGCTGCGTCCGTCGCTCCAGATGGTCACGCCCGCGGTCGTGACGGCGGCGAGCTTCGAGCGGCTGTACGACTTCGTCGGACGCGCGCTCTACGCGCTCGGGTTCGGCTCGGCCGCGAAGGCCCCCCCGGCGGGCACGCCTCGCACCGACGACACCTCGCCGGCCTGACCGGCGCGACAATCCGCACGCGGGGGGTGGCGCCGGGACGTTCCGTCCGGCACGGTCTCTGCCCCCTCCGGCCCCGGATCCATCGTGCGCCTCTTCGCCATCAGCGACCTGCACCTCAGCTTCGGCGTCGACAAGCCGATGGACGTGTTCGGCGAGCAGTGGGTCGGCCACGCCGACCGCATGCGTGTGGCGTGGGACGAGATGGTCGGTCCCGATGACTGGGTCCTGGTCGGCGGCGACACGTCGTGGGGGCTCGACCTCGCGGAGGCGAAGCCCGACCTCGACTGGCTCGGCGCACGGCCCGGCCAGAAGGTCCTGATCAAGGGCAACCACTGCACGTGGTGGCAGTCGCGCGCGAAGGTCGAGCGGGTGCTCGATCCGTCGGTGCGCCTGCTGCAGAACAACGCCGTCGAGCTGCCGGACGGCACGGTCGTCGTCGGCACGCGGCTGTGGGATCCCCCCGACGCGCCGTGGGCCGAGGCCAACGCGGGCACGGTGTTCACGAGGGAGCTGCAGCGGCTGAGGCTGTCGATCCAGGCCGGCGAGAAGCTCGGCGGCTGCGTGCCCGGCGGCAAGCGCACGATCGCCCTCGTGCACTACCCGCCGCGCTTCTCCGACGGCCGCGCGACCGCGGCGGTGCCGCTGCTCGAGGAGGCCCAGGTGCGGGTCTGCGTCTACGGCCACCTGAACGGCAAGGACCTCAAGCACGGCTTCCAGGGCGAGGCAGGCGGCACCCGCTACTACCTCGCGTCGGTCGACGCGATCGACTTCCGTCCGATCCCGATC
>CALKYL010000063.1 GCA_938003515.1 uncultured bacterium | reverse complement strand
AACAGGGCGGTGCCGCAGGGGCTGAGCAACTACGCGCTGCGCCGCCCCTCGCTGGCGCTCGGCACGGGCGACACGCTGCCTCTCGACACCGGCCTCTACGCGACCGGCGAGTTCCGGCTCCACGGCCGCATGCCGCGGCTGGCGCAGATGTACCGCGACGGCGAGCTCGCCATCGTGTCCAAGGTCGGCTACCCCGACGCCAACCAGAGCCACGACACCAGCAAGCTGATCTGGGCGTCGGGCCAGCGCGAAGGCCTGCTGGGCACCAGCGGCTGGATCGCCCGCTACGCCGAGCTGGAGGCGCCGACGTCGCTCGGCGCGATCGGCGTGCGCCGCGGTCGCCACCGCTCCCTGGTCGGCGGCAGCAGCAACCCGCTCACGCTCGACACGCTCGGCGCGTTCCGCTTCGACGCCGACGGCGCCTTCTCCGCGAACCACACCAAGCGGCTCGAGATCATCCGCGACCTGCTGGCCGCCCAGCCGGCGTCGGCACCGCGCGACGCGCTGCTGACCGGCCACGAGCTGGCCGACCAGATCGGCGCCGCCGTCAGCGGCTACGTGTCGACCGCCGACTACGGCACCAGCCGCATCGGCCTCGCGATGCGGGACATCGCGATGATGCTGCAGGCGAACTTCGAGACCCGCGTCTTCTACACCGGCTTCGGCGGCTTCGACACGCACGCGGCCCAGGGCACGACCACCGGCCGGCAGCCCGACCTGCTCGAGGACCTCGACGAGGCGATGTTCGGCTTCAGCGAGGACTGCAAGGCGATGGGCATCTGGAACAACGCCGTCGTCCTCGTGATCTCGGAGTTCGGCCGCCGCAACTTCGAGAACGGCTCGGCCGGCACCGACCACGGCGGCGCGAACACCGTGCTCGTCACCGGCGGCGCGGCGCGCGGCGGCCTGCACGGCGTCGCGCCGACCGAGGCGGACCTCGACCGCAACTTCCTGCCGTACTCGGTCGACTTCCGGGCGGTCTACTCGAACATCCTGACGGAGCACCTCGGCATGGCCGACGCCGGACTGGTGTTCCGCGAACCCTACCAGTCGCCGACGCAGGTCGACCTCGTGTGAGCAACCCGCGCACACGCAATGTCGCGGCCACGGCGTGGCTGCTGGCCGCGGCCGCGTGCTCGGCCGGCGGCTCCGCCGAGGTGCTCGACTTCGACTACGGAACCGAGCCCCTGCTGCTGCGCGTCGGCGAACCCGTCGACGCACAGCCGGGGGCCGCCGCCGGCGCCGTGTTCACCGTCGATCCGGCGCTGCCGGCCGGCTTGACGCTCGACGTCGCCACCGGGGCGATCACCGGCACGCCGACGGCGACCGCGGCGCTCGACACCTACACCGTCCGCGGCCTGCTCGGCGCGCTGCTGCTCGAGGTCGACGTGCAGATCGCGGTGGGCGAGGCGCTGCCGACGAGCGTCACCAGCCTCGAGGCGGGCTTCGAAGTGACCGTGGTCGCGCAGCTGCCGATGGCGCCCGCCAAGCTGGCCGTCGCCCCCGACGGCCGCGCGTTCGTGACCGAACTGGCGAGCGGCGTGATCCGCGTCGTCGCCGCCGACGGCACCGTCGAGCCGAACCCGTTCGCGACCGTGCCGGTGCTGACCGGGAGCCACCGCGGCCTGCTCGGCGTCGCGCTGTCGCCGATGTTCGAGGCCGATCGGTTCGTCTACGCGGTTGCCTGCACGCCCGCCGGAGGGGGCAAGCCCGATCGCAGCGTGCTCTACCGCTGGACAGAGAACGCCGGCGTCGGCCAGGACCAGACGGTCCTGCTCGACGACCTGCCGGTGTCGACGATCAACAACGGCGGCGCGCTGTGCTTCGACCAGACCGGCATGCTGCTCGTCAGCATCGGCGACACCGAGGATCCCGCCGCGGCCCAGTCCGACGCGTCGATGGCGGGCAAGATCCTGCGCGTCGACCCGAGCGACGGCAGCGTGCCGCCGGACAACCCGTCGGCCTCGAGCCACGTCTACTGCAAGGGGCTGCGCAACACGTTCGCGCTGACGCGGAACCCCGAGGTCGGCACGATCTTCGGCGCCGACAACGGCCCGACCGACGACGACGAGCTCAACCTGATCCGGCCGGGCCGCAACTACGAGTGGGGCGCGCCACCGGGCTCGGACTTCGGCGCGGCGACCGGGCCGCTACTGCGGCTGTGGCCCGACGTCGTCGTGCCGACGGGCCTCGCGTTCCGCGACCCCGGCGACGCGCTCGACTGGCCGGCCGCGTTCGACCGCTCGCTCTACCTCACGATGTACGACGAGGAGATCGTCGAGCGCTTCGAGATGTCCGGCAGCGAGCGCGCCGACATCGACCGAGAGGCCGTGTTCCTGCGGTTCCGTCCCGACGGCACCGCCAACAAGCCGCTGGACGTGCAGCGCGGGCCGGCGGGCCGGCTGTGGATCCTGACGTTCACCGCGATCTACCGGGTCGACCGGATCCGCTGACGCAGGCCGGCCGTGGCGGGCGGCGGCGTCAGCCGTCGAGCGTGAAGCCGATCTTCAGGGTCACCTGCCAGTGCGCGACGCGGCCGTTCTCGATGTGGCCGCGCGTGTCGGTGACCTCGAACCACCGCATGTTGCGCACCGTCTTGTTCGCGCGCTGGATCGCGGTGTTGACGGCGTCCTCGATGCCGGTCGTCGACGAGCCGGTGAGTTCGATCTGCTTGTAGACGTGGTCGCTCATGTCCCTTGTGTCGCACGGATCGCCGGGGATGCAAGCTCTGCGTCGCCGGCGACCGCACGCTGGGGCACGTGGCGCCCGACGTCAGTCGTCCTTCGCGCGCTCGCGGGCCCGCTTCTCCGCCGCCTCCTGCTCCCTCCGCTCGCGGTCCAACACCCGGTCCGGGTGCTCCGCCACCTCGAACGCCTCGCCGTCGCCCCCCCCTTCCCGTTTCGCCGCGCTGCGGGCCAGTCGGTCCGCTTGCTTGGCTTCCCGCTTGAGCTGCTTGTCGCGCTCACGCTTTCGCTTCTCGAACGTCTGGGGGGTGCGTTTCTTGGCCATTGGCAGGTGCGGTTCGGATCGGATGGTGACGGTGGCCGCGAGACCCTCCACGCGACGCCTACCGGTCATCCACATGCGCAAGTGAGCCACTCGCGCCGAGATGCAGAGATCCTAGGCCATCGCGCCGGCGGTGGGAAACGGATTCGCGGTTTCGGCGCGCCGCGGCACGCGTGCCCTGGCGGTCCGGCGAAGGCCGCGTCACGCGCCGACGAAGCGCCGGCGCCACAGCCGCCACGACAGCCAGGTCGCGACCGCGACGAAGCCCCACTGCACGCCCATCGCGCGCAGCAGCACGGGATCCGTCAGCGCCTTCTGGTGCCAGAACATGCCCTGGAAGCCCTCCATCGCCCAGTAGGTCAGCGTCGACTTCGTGACGACGTCTGCATACCAGGGCAGCTCGGCCATCTGGATCGGGAACCAGCAACCGCCGAGCGCCGCCATGACCAGGATCAAGAGCGTCGCCAGCCCCTCGGCCTGCTTCTGCGTGCGCGCCCACACGGCGATCAGCATGCCGAAGCTCGTCGCGGCCGCCGCCCACGTCACGGACAGACCGAGCAGCGTCAGCGGATCGCGGAACGCGCCGACCGCGAACACGAGCTCGCCGTAGGTGAACAGCACCGCCAGCACCAGCAACCCGCCGACCAGACAGAACAGGAACGTGCCGAGCAGCAGCGCCGATCGCGGCGCGCGGGCGACCATCAGCCGCCGCAGCGTGCCCTGATCGCGTTCGACCAGCAGCATGCCGCTGCACGCCATGATGCCGAACATCAGCATCATCACGACCATGCCCGAGACGCTCTGGGCCAGCTGGTAGCCGAGCGTCTTGGGGCGGTCGGGCGGCACGACGTCCTCCTTGGTCACCGGCACCATGTCCTCGAACATCTGCGCCATGTCGAACGACGGGTCGGACGGAGGCGACGCAGGTTCCTCGAGCGCGGGATCTTCGCCGCCGAGGAAGCGGCCGATGACGCCCTGCACCGCCTCCATGCCGGCCACGACCCGCCGCACGCCCTCGTCGCTCATGCCCTGGCGCCGCATCACGCTCCCGAGCAGCCACGGCATCGCCTCGCCTCCGGCGGCGGCCATCGTGGCCTGCATCAGGCCGATACCGACGATGCGCGCCTCCATCGCGCGGCCGGGGTCGCGGACCAGCACGAGCGGCGGCTCTGTGCCCGCGGCGAGCGCGTCCCCGAAGCCCTCCCCGACGATCAGCGCGTGGTGGGCCTCGCCGTCGAGCACGCGCGCGCGCACCTCCTCGGCGGTCGCCGGGTCCTGATCCTGGCGCGGCCGCACGCTGAGCATGGACACGTCGCGCAGCGCGGTCACGAAGCGGCGGCTGCCGTCGCTGTCGTCCTGGTCGGCGACCCAGAGCGCGACCCGCGGCATGCCGGAACCGCCGCCGAACGCGAACTTCATGACCATGCCGAACACGGTCACGAGCGCGATCGGCAGCAACAGACCGAGCAGCATGCCCGTCCGGTCGCGGAAGTAGACGCGCAGGTCCTTCCGTACCATGCAGACCGCCGCGGCCCAGACGCTCACGGCGCGTCCCTCAGCGAACGACCGGTCAGCGCGAGGAAGACCTGCTCCAGGTCGGCGTCGGGCGTGCCGGCCTCGGCCGCGAGCTGCGCCGCCGTGCCGACCCCGATCACCTCGCCTTCGTGCACGATGACCACGCGGTCACAGAGGCGCTGTACTTCTTCCATGTAGTGAGACGTGTAGATGAGCGTGCGGCCGCGTTCGCGCAGCCTCAGCAGGCTCTCGAACAGGTGGTTGCGCGACTGCGGATCGACGCCGGCCGTCGGCTCGTCGAGCAGGAGCAGGTCCGGCTCGTGCAGGTCGCCGACGGCGAGGTTGAGGCGCCGCTTCATGCCGCCGGAATAGGTCGCGACGCGGTCGTCGGCCCGGTCCAGGAGCCCGGCGAGTTCGAGCCCGCGCGCCACCGCGGCGGAGACCTCGCTGGCCGCGACGCCCTGCATGCGGGCGAAGAACGCGAGGTTCTCGCGCGCGGTCATGTCGTCGTAGAGCGCCAGCTCCTGCGGCACCAGCCCGATACGCGCGCGGGCGTCGGCGTCGTCGGTCGGCGCGAACGCGCGGCCGTCGAACGCCAGCGCACCCTCGAAGCCGCCGAGCAGCCCGGAGACGCACGACAGCAGCGTGGTCTTGCCGGCGCCGTTCGGGCCGAGCAGCCCGAGGATCTCGCCGCGACGACACGAGAGGCTCACCGATCGCACGGCGATCCGGTCGCGGTAGGCGAAGCTCAACCCCTCGACGACCAGCAGATCCGTCCCGTCGGCCATGGGCCAGACGGTAGCGCACGACGCGCATGCCTTGCGAGCGCGGAGACGCTCGGCGCCGGTCCAGAGCCGCGACCGGTCCCTTCGAAGGCCTGACGATTCCTCGTCGTCGCGCGCCGGGAGCGGCGGCGTGCGCCCGACCCGGAGCCCAGGGCTGACCCGCGGCCACGCCCGGGCGACAATGGGCGCGTGCGCAGCGACGCCGACGAGGACCACGACGACACGCAGGCGCTGCTGCAGCGGTGGCACGACGGCGATCGCGCCGCGCTGCTACGGCTCGTCGACCGCGACCGGGCGTGGGTCGAACGACGCGTGCGCAGCCGGCGCGGCGCGCTGCTGCAGCGCATGGAGGAGACCGTCGACGGCATGCAGGACCTGATGCTGCGCGCGATCGACTACGCGCCGCGCTTCCGCGTCGCGAACCGGGCGCAGTTCCGCGCCCTGCTCGGTCGCATGCTCGGCAACCTGCTGGCAGATCGCGCGCGCTGCCTCGCCCGCCAGCCACCGCCGATGACGCTGAGCGAAGCAGACGCGAGCCGGGCGCGGGTCGACCTGTGCGCGAGCGAACCCGGCGCCGCGCCGGCCGACGCCGCCGCCCACGCGGAGGAGCTCGGCTGGCTGCGCCTCGGGCTCGAGTTCCTGCCGCCGCTCGAACGGCGGCTGATCCGAGCGCGCACCTTCGAGGAGCTCGGCTTCGACGACGCCGGTGAACGCGTCGGCCTCGGCGCCGACGCCGCGCGCGTGCGCTTCCGACGCGCCCTGCTCAAGCTCGCCGGCGTCGTGCAGCGGCTGCAGCAGGGCGAGCT
>CALKYL010000062.1 GCA_938003515.1 uncultured bacterium | reverse complement strand
CGGCAGCCCGGCGTGGCGGCGGCACGCGAGCGCGAACGCGTCGGCCTGTCGGTAGCCGCCCGCGTCGAGCGCGGCGCCGCAGTCGGCGCAGCGCTCGAGGTCGGGCAGCGCGCCCAGGTGGTCCAGGTAGCGCAGCTCGAGGCCGAGCACGACCTGCGGCACGCTGGCGGTCGGGCACCGTTCGAGCAGGTTGAGGCCGCCGTGCAGCAGGTCGAACAGGGCCGGGTCGGGCCGGCCCTCCTGGCTCGCGGTGTCGACGAGCCACGCCGTGTGGCCGGCGGCGACGAAGCGCGCCGGCTCGCGCAGCGCGCGGCGTTCGCGCACGAGCCGCGCGCGCAGCAAGAGCCGCAGACCGCCGCGGTCGGCGGAGAAGGTCGCATCGAGCTAGTTGAGGAAGTCGAGCCGGCGGAGGAACGCCGAGTCGGGCAGGTGAGCGCCATTGGCGAGGCCGGTGACCTTGCCGTGCTCGCGCAAGAGGCACGTGACGATGCGGCTCGACTCGCGGAAGTCGCGCCGGCGGAGCACGATCGCGGCGGCGGTCGTGCGCGTGCGCGCGCCGCGGGCCGGGGCGGAGGCCGAGGGAGACGCCGGCGCCGCGCCGGCGTCGCTCACTGTCCGCCCTCCGCGTGCTGCGGGGCCAGGGCGGTGACGCGCAGCCGCTGCACCTTGCGTTCGTCCGCGTCGAGCACGCGGAACTCGACGTCGTCGACGACGACCGTCTCGCCGACCACCGGGATGCGGTTGCACGACGCGATGACCAGGCCGGCGACGGTCTCCCAGTCGCCGTCCTCCGACAGCTGCGCGCCGAGCAGCCGGTTGACCTCGGCGACCGAGGTGCGCGCCGGCAGCTCGACGACGCGACCGGCCTCGACGACGCGGATCTGCTGCTCGTCTTCCTGCGACGACGGCGGGTCGTACTCGTCCCCGATCTCGCCGACGATCTCCTCGACCAGGTCCTCGACGGTCGCGAGCCCGACGGTGGTCCCGTACTCGTCGATGACGATCGCCATGTGCTGGTTGCCGGCCTGCACGCGCCGCAGCAGCTGGGCCGCGCCCATCGTCTCGGGCACGAACAGCGGTTCGCGCAGCATCGTGCGCAGCGCCGTCCCGTCGAGCTCCTTCGGGTCGCCCTGCAGGAGCCGCAGCGCGTCCTTGACGTAGAACACGCCGACGACCTCGTCGATGCGTTCCTTGTAGACCGGGTAGCGCGAGAACTCGTGTTCGAGCGCCTGGGCGACCGCCTCGCGCAGCGTCAGCGACTCCGGCAGCGCGACGATGTCGGGGCGCGGGGTCATCACCGTCGACACCGGCATGTCCTTGAGCGCCACGATGTTGCCGATCCACGTGCGCTCGGCGTCGGCGAGCGCGTCGTCGGTGACGTTGTCGGCGACCGCGGCCATCACCTGCTTCTGCACCTCGGCGGGGTCGGCCTGCCCGTCGCGCTGCAGCCGCAGGACGCGCACGACCAGGCGCGTCGTGCCGAGCAGCGGCAGGACGAGCGGCCAGCGCAGGACGTGCCAGCCCGCGCGCAGCAGCGGCAGCACCGCCAGCACGGTGCGCTCGGCGCGGAACTCGGCGACGGCGGCCGGCAGGCAGCCGGCGACGAACAGCATCGCGGCGAGCCAGCCGGCGAGCGCCCACGGCAGCGCCGCCGGGTCGACCGCGCTGCCCAGCGCCCACAGCCCGACCGTCCAGCCGATCGCCGTGTAGATCGCGGCGACGACGAAGGCGCCAAGGATGACGAATCGAACCGATAAGCTGCGCAACACGGAAAAGGGGAGCCGGC
>CALKYL010000061.1 GCA_938003515.1 uncultured bacterium | reverse complement strand
GCACGCCGCCGGGCTCCTCGTCTGCACCTACACGACCGACGACGAACTCGGGTGGCGCGGCGGTCGGGCGCTCGGGTTCGACGCGATGTGCACCAACGACCCGGCGGCGATGCTGGACCGGCTGCGCACCGCCTGAACCACCCGGCGCCGGCGGCGCGGGCCGCGCGCGCGCGGCCGGTCGCTCACGGCGCGCCGGTCGTCACCGGACGCGGAAGGTCACCTTGCCGGTCGCCGGATCGACGCGCACCAGGATCACGTAGCCGCGCTGGTCGGCGTCGGTGCAGACGATCGTCGCCGACGGCAGCGGGCTGTTCGCGAGCGCCTCGAGCGCGGCGCGCGGGCAGCGCACGTTGTGGCCGACGACGGTCAGTGCCACCGGCGTGCCCGACAGCTCGTCGGTGAAGGTCGCGACCGTCGCGCCCATCTCGTTGGACGTGCGCAGCACGACGTCGTTGGCGACCGACGCCACGACGTGCGAGGCGCGGAACTGGGTGCCGGTCAGCGTGGTCTCCGGCATCGGCACGCACGCGGGCAGGATCCACACGCCGGTGCCGCCACCGTTCTCGCCGCCCTCCGAGCCCGTGGTCGGCGAAGCCAACCACAGCGCCAGCAGGCTCACCAGAGCGACGCGAAGCAGGTAGGTCATGGTTCGGAGGTCGAGGCGTGGGAGAGTCTAACGCGCGGACCGCGTCCGCGTAAGTCCGTATCAGGGACTGCGACGGCCGGCTGCCCGGCCGGGATCGGCCGACGGGAACCAGGCGACGAGCGCCTCGGCCAGGCGCCGGGCACCCGGATGCGTGTGCACGAGGTGCAGGAAGTGGCTGCGCCGCGTGAGCTCCTGGGCCACCCACCGGCGGCGGTGCGGCGCGCGGCCGTACAGGTGTTCGAACCACCGCAAGCTCTCGTCGAAGCTGCCGTTCAGGCCATACGCCAGGGCGAGGTTGAACAGCGCGGCCTGCAGCCGCGGCTGCCGTTCGACGGCGCCGGATTCGACCAGCTCGAGCAACAGTCGGACCGCGCCGTCGCAGTCGCCCTCGTCGAGCTGGATGTTGCTCAGGTTGGAGAGCGCGAACCCGCGCATGACGACGTCGTCGGCGCGGTCGAGCACCAGCTCGAACTGCTTGCGCGCGAGCGCGCGCTGGCCGCGCGCGTAGTGCACGAGGCCCAGGTAGATGCGCGCGTCGTCGCTCGCGGGATCGAGCGCCAGGCACTCGGCCAGCAGCCGCTGGCCCCTGGCGAGGTTCTCCTCGGGGCTGCGCAGCTGCCCCTCGAACAGGTCCTTCGCGGCGACCCAGTCGGCGCCGGCCTCGTCGGAGCGCGCGACCGCGTCGAGCAGGGTGCGGCCGCGCATCGCCATGTCGGGGACGGTCACCGCCTCGCGCGCGACCTCGCGCGAGAAGTCCGGCGACAGCCCCATCAGCGCGAAGTTGCGTCCGAGCTCGTAGAGGATGCGCGACAGCTTGCGCTGGTTGGCGGTCAGCTGGCGCCGCAGCGACGCGCCGTCTGCGTCGGCGTGGCCCGGCGCGAGGCCGGCCGCGGACGGAGCGAGCGCCGCGGCGAGCCGCTTGTGCACGCCGACCTGCTCGCGGATGCCGTCGAGGAACGCGCGGCACGAAGGGCAGACGTCCGAGTGCACGGTGACGCGCCGCACGCCCGCCGGCTCGAGCTCGCCGTCCAGCATCGCCGACAGGTCGACCTGGATCTGCAGACACGGATCCTGGCCGCGCCCAGCGGTGCCCGGGCTCCCGGTCTCGTCACGGTGAGAAGCGGAGTGCATGGGTCAGAGTGCCACTAGGTGGCCGAACCGGTCCGGTCACGCCACCGGGCCGGATCTCCGGGACTTCGGGCGTGTTCCGCCCGTCCCCGGGGCAGGCCGGCCGCCCGCTGCGGTTGCTGCGGGCCCGACGGCCGGGCAGAAGGCGGTCGGGCAGAAGGCGCGTTCGCCTTGGCGAACTCGGCGAGCGAGCGCTCCATGCCCCGGAAGATCTTCCGCCGGCCGCGGAAGATGACCATCTTGAGGTTCTCGAGCCGGATGCCGAGCGCCGCCGCCGCCTCGCGGTACGACCGGCCGTCGACCTCCACCATCTGCAGCGCCGAGCGCTCCTTCGCGGACAGCCGCGAGTAGTGCAGGAGGTAGAGCTGCAGGTAGAGCACGTAGGCGTGGTTGACGACCACCGCGCTCTCGGCCTCGCTCGCCGCGCGGTCCGGCCGCCGGGTGCGCAGGTCCTCGGGCTGCACGACCTCGTCGTCGATCGTCTGGAAGCACGCGAGGCGCGCCTGCCCCTTCAAGAACTTGAGCAGCGTGTTGCGCGCGATGCGGTGGCCCCAGCCGCGGAACGCGTCGGCCTTGTCCGCCTGGAACCGGTGCGGGTAGCGGTAGATGTTGAGGAACACCTCCTGCAGCACGTCCTGCGCGTCGATGTCGTGGTAGGTGCGGCGCAGGTTGCACTGGATCGCGTGCAGGAACGACGCGCGGTTGAGCTCGAACAGCAGCGCGAACACCGCCGGCTCGCCAGTGTCCTTGAAGCTGTCCATCAGGCACGTGCTCGTCCAGTCGACGAACTCCTGCGCGCCGGCGATCGACGCGCCCGGCCGCGGCGCTCCGCCCCGTGCCAGCGCGCCGAGCGCGGGGCTGCCCGTGCGCTCCCACAGCTCGAACAACCGCGCGCACAGCGCGGCGCGGTCGATCGAGGTGTGGTTGACGTGCAACATGGCGGAGGCTCGGAGACCCGCCGGTGGTGCGGGCCATCCGACATCTTGCCATAGCCACTTGTCTCCGGAAAGTAACCCGACCCAGGCGGTCTGCCGCATCGCACCGGCCCCGAGCCGCATACGCCCTCGGGGGACTTGCGCCCTCCGCCCGGCCCCGACGGGCGATCGGCGGCCCCGGGCACCCCGCCCGTCAGACCGGCAGGCGCAGCACCAGCCCCGAGCCCCCGGGGCCGA
>CALKYL010000060.1 GCA_938003515.1 uncultured bacterium | reverse complement strand
CCGCCGCGCTCGCAGGGGCGAGCTGCTCCGTCGCCGACGTCCTGACGAGCGGCGAGATCCTCGAGGAGCTCGACGAGATCGTCAGCATCGCCGACCGCGGACCGACGGGGAGGATCGTCTACGCCGAGCGCGCGACCCTGTCCGCGTGGTACATGCGCATGGTCCTGTTGGCGCCGGTGCGCGGCGCGCTCGCGTGGGCGTTCGGCCGGCGCTAGGTCGTCGACCTCGACAACCCGGCGGCGCACGTGCGCGAGCTGCTGCGCGAGCTGCCGGACGAGGCCGGTCGCGACCTCGCCGCGTACGCCGCGACCTCGAGCCGGTTCGCGTGGCTCGCGAGCCTCGACCGCAACCCGGAGACGCGCGTGCTCGCGATCGACGGCCTCGCCGACGTCTGTCGCCAGCTGACGATCGCGCCGTTCGGCGGCCCGATCGCCGAGCTCGACCTCTCGGCCGACCCGGCCGTGCTGGCGCGCGCGCAGGCCGCCGTGCAGGTCGCGCGGCCGGAGACCCGCGGCGACACCTGGAGCGACGAGCTCCTGGGCCCGTATCGCGACGCGCTCGCGACGCTCACCGAGCGACCGCTCGGCGGCTGGGTGCAGCGCACGCTGCTCGTCGAGGACCTGACGGCGCTGTACCTGGTCGAGAGCGAGGCGCGCGCGCGGCCCTGGGTCGCCGACGCGCTGCGGCGCGCGATCGGGCACTGCGTGCGCGGCGTCCTGCTGGACACGATCCGGGGGCGCGACCGTCGCCTCGCCGAGGTCCGGCTGTGCGCCATGGAGCAGGTGCGCCGGCTCGGCGGACCGCGCACCGTGGCGCTGATGCTGGCCGTGATGGCCGCGAGCCCCGAAGAGCGCGCCGCCGGCCTGCCGCCGTTCGACCCCGACGCGCTGGTGCAGCTGCGGCTGATCCACTACTGCGGCCAGCTCGACGCCGAGGCCGCGCAGCAGGCCGTGCGGCTGCCCGGACAGGAGGCGTGGCAGACGACGTCGCCGGCCGAGTTCCTCGCGCGCACCGTGCTGTCGGAGACCGGCTACTACTCCAAGCTGCGCACGCCGGCGCTGGTCGCGCTCGCCTGGTGCCTGCGCCGGCCCTCGGTCGACCCCGATCCCGGCTGGGTCCGCGAGTGGCTCGAGTCGCGAGGCGCGTGACGCCATGCAATCCCACTGGAGCGAACGGACCATCGCCTACGACGGCCGCCAGCTGCGGGCGCATTGGCTGCTGTCGCGCTTCGCGATCGTCGGGGACGCGATCGTCGGCTTCCGCGGCCCCTGCCGGGTCGCGGCCGAGGAGATCGCCGACCTCGAGGACGTCGACGGCCCGGGCATCGCCGCCGACGACATGGTGCACTTCGTCTGGGAGGCCTTCGCCGAGCCGCAGCTCGCGCTCGCCGTGCACCGGCAGCGGCTCCTGGCTGCGCAGGTCCGCGAGGTGCTGCACGAGCTCGCGCCCGCGGCCGCTGTGCGGCGCGACGGCGACGACCTCTTCATCGGCGAAGGGAAACTGTCGATCTCGATCGCTACCGTCTCGCCGGTCAGCGCCTTGATCCACTTCGCCGTCAACGCGAGACCGGGCGGCGCCCCGGTCGCCACCGCGAGCCTGCAGGACCTCGGCGTCGAGCCAGAGGCCTTCGGCCGTCGCGTGCTCGTGGTCGGCGTCGCGGAGCAGGTCGCGATGGCCCAGGCCCGCGCGAAGGTGCGGCCGAGGGGTGAGTGGCGGTGAACTAGCACCTGTTCACGGCGCTGAAGCTCGCGTTCGTCGGCGTGTTGATGTGGTTCGTCTTCCGGACGATCCACTTCGAGGACCGGCTGCTCTACCTCGGCGGTCCGGACGGCAAGGAGGTCGTGCGCGCCGAGGTCGTCGAGATCGTCGGCAGCTGGCAGGAGGACCCGGTGCGCTACCGCCCCGAGGGCGGCGGCGAGGAGCGCACGATCGCGCGCGGCACGCGCGTCGAGGAGCTGACGGTCGACGTCGAGCCCGGCTTCCTGACCTACTGGCGCAACATGGACCCGGCCCTGTTCGCGCTCGGGGTGCTGCTGTTCTGCCTCACGGTCGTCATCGCCGGCGCCCGCTGGTGGTGGCTGCTGCGCGTCAACGGCACCGACGTCTCGCTGCGCGAGACGCTGCGCTACACGTGGATCGGCGTGTTCTTCAACAACGTCGTGCCCGGGGCGACCGGCGGCGACCTGATCAAGGCGCTCTACATCATGAAGCGCTGCCCGGGCCACCGGGTCCAGGTGCTGGTCTCGGTCGTGGTCGACCGCGTGCTCGGCCTCGGCTCCCTCGCGCTGCTCGGCGCCGTCGTCGTGCTCTTCGCGCTCGACCGCTTCGCCGAGGTCGCGCTCGGCATCTGGGGCGTGATCCTCGGCGTCGGCGCGCTCGGTCTGGTCGCCTTCAGCCGCCGCCTGCGCCGGCTCGTGCGGCTGCAGTGGCTGCTGCACCGGCTGCCGCACAAGGTCCGCTCGCTGCTGATGCTCGTCGACCAGGCGGTGTTCTTCTATCGAGACCACCCGCTGGTCATCTCGTGGTCCCTGCTCGCGGGCGTCGGCAACCACGTGCTGTCCGTCCTGTGCGTCCTGTGCATCGGCGACGCGATCGGCGTCGGCATGCCGCCGTTCGAGTACTTCGTGCTGGTCCCGGTGATCAACATCGTGACCGCGCTGCCGATCGCGCCGAACGGGTGGGGCTGGGGCGAGCTGCTGTACGGCCAGCTGTTCGGCAAGTACGGCGCCGCGCACGTGTCCGGGGTCGCGAACGCCGAGGCGGCGATGGCGACGCGCGGCGTCGCGCTGTCGGTGCTGTACCGGCTCGTCCTGACGGCCACGTCCCTGATCGGCGGCGTCCTGGTGCTGTTCGAGAAGGACCGCGTGACCAGGGACGACATCGACCGCGAGGTCGCGCTCGAGGAGCGCGAGGCCGACGACGCGGAGGGCGACGACGCGGTCGACGACGACGCCGGGCCGGTGGATCCGCCCGCGGGCCGCGGGTAGCCTCGCCGGCCATGAGTCTGCTCGTTGTCGGTTCCACGGCCTTCGACACCATCGAGACCCCGCACGGCGACGCGGCGGACCGGCTCGGCGGGTCGTCGACCTACTTCAGCCTCGCGGCGCGGCTGTTCACGCCGGTGCGGCTGGTCTCGGTCGTCGGCCAGGACTTCCCGGCGGAGCACCGCGCGCTGCTCGGCGAGCGCGGCGTCGACCTCGCCGGGCTCGAACAGAAGCCGGGCAAGACGTTCCGCTGGCACGGCCGCTACTCCGCCGACATGAACTCGCGCGAGACGCTCGACGTGCAGCTCAACACCTTCGGCGACTTCCAGCCGCACGTGCCCGCGGACTTCCGCGACTCGCCGTTCGTGTTCCTCGCCAACGGCGCGCCGGCGACCCAGGCGTCGGTCGTCGACCAGATGGAGGCGCCGCGCTTCGTCGTCGCCGACACGATGGACCTCTGGATCGAGAACGAACGCGACGGCCTGCTCGCGCTGCTGCGCCGCATCGACGGCGTCATCGTCAACGACGGCGAGGTCAAGCAGCTGACCGGCAAGACGAACCTGATCCAGGCCGGCCGCGCCGCGCTCGAGCTCGGGCCGAAGCTCGTCATCGTCAAGAAGGGCGAGCACGGGTGCTTCATCTTCTCAAGCTTCTTCAAATACGCGCTGCCGGCGTATCAGACCGAGAACGTCATCGACCCGACGAGAGCCGACGACAGATTA
>CALKYL010000059.1 GCA_938003515.1 uncultured bacterium | reverse complement strand
GTTCTGGGTCAGGTTACGTCCCCTCGACGATCGGCGGCGCGGCAAATCGACGGCGATTTTCAACGCCGGCCGGCGCGGGCGCTCAGCGCGGCCACGATGCCGGCAGCGCCGCCGGCGGCGCGCCCGGCTCGTCCGGCAGCGCCAGTCGCGTGCCGCGCCGCGTGCCGCGGACGCCGAAGTCGCCGTGCTCGAGCACGAAGCGGCCGTCGCGCACGCTGCCGCGGCGATCGGTGCGATGCTGGTCGCCGTGGTCGTCGTGCGAAAAGCGCGCGCTGCGCAGCGCGAGCCACTCGCCGTCCGTCGTGCGGGCCCAGACGCCGCCGTATTCGCAGGCGCGCAGCCGGTCGCCGTTGGCGCCGTGGAAGTTCTCGCTGAACGAGTAGAGCCCGCGCAGCCGGCCGCCGTCCTTCGGCGCCCGGAAGCTCGCGACCAGCCGCCAGCCCCGATCGAGAACCTCGCCGTCGAGCAGCTCGCCGTCGCGCAGGTGCTGGAACCAGCCGGTGTAGGTCGTGGTGGCGGCCGTGGGCTCAACACGAAACACGAAGCGCAGCGTGTCGCCGAGCCGCCAGTCGTGCACGAGGTGGCTGTGGCCGCCGGTGCCCTCGTTGCCGAAGCCGGACGCGACGACGCCGTCGCCCTTCTCGACGAGCTGCACGCGGTCCTCGGCCGCGACCTCGGCCCGGTCCTTCGCCTCTCCGCCGCTGTCCCAGACGCTGAAGATCACGCGGCGTTCGGTCGGGGAGTTGACCTGCATGCCGAAGTAGCCGCGCGCGAAGCCGGTCGCCATGTAGTAGGTCCACAGCGGATCGGTCTTCGGGGTCAGCTCGCAGCAGAACCACTCGACGTCGTCGCGGTGCGAGGTCGGCACGTCGTACCACAGGTGCACGGACGAGGCGTTGCGGCGCTCGACGGTCAGCGTCTTCGCGCCCGCGGCGGCGGGACCTCCGAGGTGCAGCGCCTCGAGGCCGCGCAGCGGCGAGCCGTCGTCGGCCGACAGTTCGAGCCGCAGCATGCCCGGTCGCGGCATGCGCACCCTGCCCTTGTCGACGTCGGTCTCGTGGTCGAGCGGACGCCCGGTCAGCCGCAGCGAGCCCTGCGAGTCGTCGGGATGGTTGTAGCAGGCCAGCGTCACCGACGGCCAAGGGCCGGCCTGCCTGGTCAGCCGCAACGTCAACCAGCCCGGGTCCATGACCTCGACGTAGAAGACGAGCTTGCCGCGGAACTCGCGCACGGCGCCGGTCTCCAGGTCGCGCTCCACTGCCTCGGGATCCGGGTGCGCGTAGCCGCAGAAGGCGGGGATCGTCAGCGTCGGCCCGTCGGCGTCGGGGTCCTGCGCGGGCAGCGACGCGACCATGGCGAGCAGGCACATCGTGACGGTCCGGCGGGCAGACGGCATCGCGGCAGCATACGCTGCTCGCATGTCGCTCCGCTCCGTCTTGTGGTGTTCGTTGCTCGTTGGCGCGTCGCTCGGCGCGCAGTCCGGGACCGGCGCGCGGTCCGCGCCCGCGGAGCCCGGCTCGCTGGAGCATGCGTCGCCGGGCTACGAGGGCTGTGACGAAGCCCTCATCGCCGAGGCACGCGCCGTCGTCGCCGACGCGGTCGCCGCCGGCGAGGCGCTCGGCGCCGTCGCGATGGTCGTGCAGGGCCGCGTGATCGTGCTCGACGAAGCCTTCGGGCACCGGGACGCCGCGCGGACCCGGCCGATGCAGAAGGACACGCTGTTCCGCATGGCGTCGAACACCAAGGCCGTGACCGCCGCGGCGATCCTCGCGCTGGTCGCCGACGGCGCGATCGCGCTCGACGACCCGGTCGCGACGTGGCTGCCGACGTTCGCCGCCGGCGACGCGGCGAAGATCACCGTCGAACACCTCTTGACGCACACGAGCGGCCTGCGCATCCCGACCCTGTTCGTCGAGCCGCTGATGCAGCCGTCCGCCGAGCACCCGGACGCGCCGACGCTGGTGCTCGAGGCCTCGCGCTTCGGCGAGATCGGCCCGCGCGCCGAGCCGGGCACGACCTACGCCTACAACAACCCCGGCTACAACACCCTCGCCGCGATCGTCGAGGTCGCCAGCGGCCAGCCGTTCGCCGACTTCTGCCGCCGGCGCTTTTACGAGCCGCTCGGCATGCGCGACACGTGCCATCAC
Organism: uncultured bacterium; assembly: GCA_938003515.1. The sequence goes on along the minus strand of CALKYL010000059.1, from coordinate 700 downwards.
GAGACCGTCGCCGACCTCGCGCGCATGTCGGAGGTCGTCGCGAAGGCCGAGGACGGCTCGTGGCGGACCGAGTGGGCGCCGGGCGGGCCGCCGACGGTGCCGTTCGTGCGCGGCTCGGGCGGACTGATCTCGACCGCGACGGACTTCGCGCGCTTCTGCCGGCTGTGGCTCGACCACGGCCGCCACGGCGAACGCGAGCTGCTGCCCCCGGAGCTCGTGCGCCTGGCGACGACCAACCGCATCCCGCACGTCGAGGGCGCCCGCTACGGCTTCGGCTGGGTCGCCGAGCCCGACGGCTCGTTCTCGCACGGCGGCTCGGACGGCACCTGGGCCTTCTGCGACCCGCAGCGCGACCTCGTCGGGCTCGTCTTCACGCAGACCCAGGGTGAGGGCATGGAAGCCGTGCGGCGCGCGTTCCGTGAGCGGGTCGAGGCCGCGTGCCCGGCGAAGTGACGGGGCGCGCGGTTTTTTCGCGCGTGGCGCGGTCGATTCCGAGCCCGGCGGCAACTCCCCGGGCATGAACCGCACTGACGTGACCGCTGTCGAGGAGCTGCTGGAGCACGCGGGCTGGCTGCGCCAGCTCGCCGCGCACCTGGTCCAGGGTCCGCACGACGCCGACGACCTGACGCAGGAGGTCTGGCGGGCGACGCTGGCCGCGCGGCCCGCGCACGTCACGGCCCCGCGCGCGTGGCTCGCCGGC
>CALKYL010000058.1 GCA_938003515.1 uncultured bacterium | reverse complement strand
CGGGGACGTCCTGCACGTGCTCGCGAGCCACCCGACGCCGCCGGTTTTCGACGGCCCCGAGGACCGCAACGGCCGGCGCAACCACGACGAGATCCGGTTCTGGGGCGAGTACCTCTCGGGCGCCGAGTGGATCGTCGACGACTCCGTGACGCAGCTGCTGCCGCTCGTGCCGGGCGCTTCGGGCGCGATGCCGGGAGGTGGGCGATGAAGCTGCTGCCCGTGCTGCTGGGTGCCATCGCGATCTTCTTCGTGCTCGTCCTCGGCGGCGCGTTCTACACCGTGCACGAGACCGAGACCGTCATCCTGACGCAGTTCGGCCGGCCCGTCGGCGAACCGATCACCGAGCCCGGGCTGCACTGGAAGACGCCCTTCGTGCAGGAGGTCAACCGGCTCGAGAAGCGCATGCTCGAGTGGGACGGCCAGCCGACCGAGATGCCGACGAAGGACAAGACCTACATCCAGGTCGACACCTTCGCCCGCTGGCGCATCGGGGATCCGGCCCAGTTCTTCGTCAAGCTGCGCGACGAACGCAGCGCCAAGTCGCGCCTCGAGGACATCATCGGCAGCGAGGTGCGGTCCGCGGTGGCGGGCCACGAGCTGATCGAAGTCGTGCGCAGCGACAAGAGCCGTGAGCTGCCGCCGAGCCTGATGGCCGAGGGCACGACCGCGTCGGCGCTGCCGGTCGCGTCGCGCGGCCGGCTCGAGCTGCAGAACGACGTGCTGAAGGCGGCCGCGCCGAAGCTCGCGACGCTGGGCATCGAGCTGCTCGACGTCCGGTTCAAGCGCGTCAACTACAACCCCGACGTCGTCGAGAACATCTACCGCCGCATGATCAGCGAGCGCCAGCAGATCGCGCAGCGCTTCCGCAGCGAGGGCGAAGGCGAGGCCGCACGCATCAACGGCCGCCGTGAGCGCGACCTGCGCGAGGTGGAGTCGATCGCGTACAAGCGCGTGCAGGAGCTGCGCGGCGAAGCCGACGCCGAGGCGACGCGCATCTACGCCGAGTCCTACGACAAGAGTCCGGAGGCGCGGGACTTCTACGCCTTCCTGAAGACCCTCGACACGTATCGCGAGATCCTCGGCAGTAGCACCAACCTCATCCTGTCGACCGACAGCGACCTGTTCCGACTGCTCGAGCGAACCGACCGCTGAACCCCGCCATGCCGATGGACCGACGCCGCTTCTTCGCCGCCGGGGCCGCCGCCCTCGCCGCGCCGCTCGCCCAGGACCCGAAGCCGGCGCCCGCGGAGCCGGCCGCACAGGGCGAGGCTGCGCGCGAGCGCCCGCAGCCGACGCCGTTCCGGCTCCGCTACGCGCCTCACTTCGGCATGTTCTCCAACCACGCGAAGGCGCCGGAGGACCAGCTGCAGTTCGCCGCCGACGAAGGCTTCGTCGCGTGGGAGGACAACGGCATGGCGGGCCGCGACGACGACCTGCAGCGACGGCTCGCGGCGAAGATGGAGCAGTGCGGCATCTCGATGGGCGTGTTCGTCGCCCACGCGGACTTCGGCCAGCCGACGTTCACGTCGGGCAACCCCGACTTCCGGGACCGCGTGCTGGCCGACGTCGACCGTGCCTGCACGGTCGCGGGCCGCGTCAACGCCAGGTGGTGCACGGTCGTGCCGGGCACGGTCGACCCGCGTCGCGACGACGGCTACCAGTTCACGCACTGCGTCGACCTCCTGCGGCGCTGCTGCGAGCAGATCGAGCGCAACAAGAGCGAGCTCGTCATGGTGCTCGAGCCGCTGAACTTCCGGGACCATCCCAACCTGTATCTGACCAAGATGGCGCAGGCGTTCGCGATCTGCCGCGCGGTCCAGAGCCCGCACTGCAAGATCCTCGACGACCTGTACCACCAGCAGGTCAGCGAGGGCAACCTGATCCCGAACATCGACCAGTCGTGGGCGGAGATCGCCTACTTCCAGGTCGGCGACAACCCGGGCCGCAAGGAGCCGGGGACCGGCGAGATCCACTACGGGAACGTCTTCCGGCACATCCGGGAGAAGGGCTTCGACGGCATCGTCGGCATGGAGCACGGCAAGTCCGCCGGCGGCAAGGAAGGAGAGCGCAAGCTCATCCAGGCCTACCGCGACGCGGACGCCTTCTAGCGGGCCCGTTCGCCGCGCGCGCGCCGGCGCTCAGCGGGCGAGCTTCTGCTGCAGGACCTCGATCGCGCGCTCGAGCACTTCGTCCCGCCCGGCGGCGATGCCCGCGGGGGTCGGCTGCACGGGCACGGTCGCCGCGATGCCGACGCCGTGATGCCGGCTGTTGTCGTGCTTGAGCACGCGCATGCCGGTCCACGAGATGCGGAAGCCGCCCGCGACCGCGAACGGGTTGACGTTGCCGTTCGTGCCGGCGGTCCGCGCGCCGACGATCTCCCCGAGCGAATAGGCCTCGACGATGCCGAGCACCGACTCCGCGTAGGAGATCGCGCGGCCGTCGGTCAGGAACGCGACCTCGGCGTCGAGGTGCGGCTCGAGCGGGCGCAGGTTCCAGCGGCCGTTCTCGTCCCAGCGCCACGACTCGCGGTCGGGTCGGGTGACGACCGGCACACCCCAGCGCGCGCTCTGGCCGCGCTCGGTCAGCAGGTGGCCGAGCACGTCGGTCGCGGCCGAGTCGGGGTAGCCGCGCAGGTCGAAGACGATGCCGTCGGCGGCGCGCAGCACGTCGAGCGCCAGGGCGAAGTCCTCCCGCGTCGCGCCGCACAGGTCGAAGTAGACGACCCCGTCGGCGAGCGGTGCGCCGTTCGTCGGACGCGCCCCGGTCGCGTCGGCGACCAGGACGCGCGAGCGCGGCAGGCGCACGTCGCGCTCGGCGCCGTCCGGTCCGAGCAGCCGCAGGGTCACCGGATCCCGCGTCGGCCGCACCGCGAACAGAGCCTGGGAGCGGCTGCGCGCCCAGCCGTCGGTCGCGGCCGAGACGCGCCCGACGATCTCGGCGAACAGCTCCTCGACCGGCCGGCCGTCGATCGAGAGCAAGACGTCGCCGATGCGCGCGCCGGCGGCGTCGTCCGCGAGCCCGGCGACCACGAGCTGGTCGCCCGCCCAGCGCACGGCCACGGGAAGGAACTGCCGGCCGCCGAACGGCGCCGGCCCCGAGACGTGGCCGTGGCCGTCGCGCAGCGCTGCGACGAGCCGTTCGAGCACTTCGGTCGCCGCGGCCTCGTCGCCCGCGGTCGCGGCGGCGGTCAGCGCGGCCGGCAGCTCGGCCGACCAGTCGACGTCGACCACGTCGAAGTAGGGATAGAAGTGTTCGAAGACGTTCCACGCCTGGGCGACGGCCGCGAGCCGGGTCGAGCGGCGCCCCGGTGTGAGCACGACCCGGGAGCGTTCGTCCCACCCGGGTGGCATCGCGCTCTCGGGCAACGCGCGGCGGCGATCGCCCCAGAGCAGCCACGGGACCCGCGCGAAGACGCCTTCGCTCAGCGCGACGACGTGCGCCGCGGCGGCGCGGTCGTCGGCGGCGATCGGCCGGCGGATGCGGCGCGCCACGACGCGGCTCGAGTAGACGTTGCCCGCAGCGGCGACGCGGCCTGCGCCGCGGTGCTCCCAGTAGCGGCGGTGCGTCGCGCCGTCGGGCACGTCCGGCGCGGGCGGCGCGTCGGACGCGGACCCGGCCCAGATGCGCACCGCGGGCGCGACCGGCGAAAGGAACCCGGCGAGGCGTCGGGCGAGGTCCTCGTCGTCCGCCGCGGGCAGCGCGACCTCGAGCAGGTCGACGGCGAAGGGATCCCACTGCTCGCGGGGGAGGTCGACGAGCGCGTCGCTCGGATGGAAGAACCACAGGTGGCCGTAGAGCCGGCTCGCGGCGACGGCGTTCACGAGCTCGCGCGCGGTCAGCGGCGCGGCGCCGTCGGCCGCCTGGACCGGCGCCGCGGCGCCGAGCACCTCGAGCCGCACGTCGTCGACGAACACCGTCGCGCCGCCGAGCGCGAGGAATCCCAGCGCGAGGGCGCTCGCGTCACCGTCGACGTCGACCTCGATGCGCGCGTCCTGCCAACCTTCGCCGAACAGCGCACGGTCCCCCATGTTGTCGAAGGCCCCCCGACCGTCGCCTGCGCGATCGACGCGGAGCCACATCTGGGCCCGGCCATCGCCGTCGACGCGCACGCGCGCCGAGAGCAGCACGCGGCGCCCCTGGAGGCCGTCCGCCGGGAGCATGCGCATGACGTTGCCGGTCGGCGACGCGTCCGGAGCCGCCGGCGCCAGCCGCAGGCAGACGCGATCGTCGGGCGTTTCGCCCGCGACCAGATCGGCCCGCCAGCCGCGGAACGCCGGCGGCAGGAACCACGGTGCCCGCAGCGGCCCGGCCGAGCCGGTGCCGAAGCCGAGTTCGGCGGGGTTCTGGGCGTGCAGCGGCGTCGCCGTCGGGAGACAGACCGCCCCTACGAAGGCGGCGAGCAAGAACCAGGCGAGGCGGTCGGACGGCATGGCGGTCTCCTCCTGCGCGATGGTAACGGCGCGCCCCGCCCCGTCGACCCGTGCCGGGCGAGGCCGCGGTCAGCGCACCGTCTTCGCGGCGAGATACTGGAGCGGCAGCGCGTGGCTCGCGACGCCGCGACGCACGGCCTCGCGCTGCACCATGTAGGGATCGGCGAGGAAGCCGCGCGCGATCGCGCACAGATCGGCGCGGCCCGCCGCGACGATCGTGTGCACGTGGTCGAGGCCCTGGATGCCGCCGACGGCCATCACGGGCACGCCGGCTTCGTAGCGGATGCGCTCGGCGAACGGCAGCTGGTACATGCGGCCGTATTGCGGCTCGGACTCGGGCACGTTGCCGGCCGACGAGACGTCGACGACGTCGACACCGGCCTCCTGGAGCCAGCGCGCGACCTCGACGGCGTCGTCGACGGTGAAGCCCCGGCCCTCGTCGTCGAACCAGTCGGTCGCGGAGATGCGCGCGAACAGCGGCTTGTCGTCGGGCCATGCGGCGCGGACCGCCCGCACGACCTCGAGTGGCCACCGGGCACGGTTCTCGAGCGTGCCGCCGAAGGCGTCCGTGCGGCGATTCGACAGCGGCGACAGGAAGCTGGAGAGCAGGTAGCCGTGGGCCATGTGCAGTTCGACGACGTCGAAGCCCGCGCGGAGCGCTCGGTGCGTCGCGGCGACGAACGCGTCGCGCACGCGGTCCATGTCGTCGGCGTCCATCGCCTTCGGCGGCGGCCAGTCCGGCCGGAAGGGCTCCGCCGACGGGCCGAGCGTGCGCCAGCCGCCGCTGGTGAGCGGCTCGTCGCCCTCCCACGGCCGGCTGCACGAGCCCTTGCGGCCGGCGTGTGCGAGCTGCATGCCGACCTTCGACGCGGAGTGGCGGTGCACGAACTCGACGACGCGACGCCACGCAGCCTCGTGCTCGTCGCCATACATGCCCGCGCAGCCCGGCGAGATGCGCCCTTCGGCCGTCACGTTGGTCATCTCGGTGAACACGAGGCCGGCGCCGCCGACCGCGCGGCTGCCCAGATGCACCAGGTGCCAGTCGTCCGGCACGCCTTCGGTGGCCGAGTACTGGCACATCGGCGAGACGACGACGCGGTTCGGGAGCTCGACGCCGCGCAGGCGGAGCGGCAGGAAGGCCGCGGGCGGCGCCGGCGCCGCTGCGACGCCGTTCTCGGCCGCGACCACGGCGTCGACGCGGGCGACCAGCTCCGGGTCGCGCGTCTCCAGGTTGTCGTGCGTGATGCGCTTGCTCCTCGTCATCAGGTTGAAGACGAAGCGCTCGGGGCTCTGCGCGACGTAGCGCTCACTGTTCTCGAACCACTCCAGGCTCGTCTGTGCGGCCCGCTGCAGCTTGAGCACGTCCAGGCGACGCTCGTCCTCGTAGGCCGAGATGGCGTCCCCCACCGAGCGCGGGTGCGCGGCGACGGCGTCGGCGAGCGCGATGGCGTCCTCCATGGCGAGCTTCGTGCCCGATCCGATCGAGAAGTGCGCCGTGTGCGCGGCGTCGCCGACTAGCACCACGTTGCCGTGCCGCCACGAGTCGCAGCGCACCGTCGGGAACGTGCGCCAGATCGATCGGTTGGTCAGCAGGCGTTCGCCGGCGAGGTGCTCACGGAACAGGCGTTCGCAGAACTCGGCCGAGCCGCGCTCGTCGAGGCCCTCGAGTCCGGCGCGCCTCCAGGTCTCCTCCCGGCACTCGACGATCCAAGTGCCGCGCCCCTTCTCGAAGGGATACGCGTGCACCTGGAACAACCCCCACTCCGTCTCCTGGAAGACGAACGTGAAGGCGTTCATGCGCTTCGTCGTGCCGAACCAGGCGAACTTGCACTTGCGCCAGTCCAGGTGCGGTCGGAACGAATCGGCGAAGCGCGCCCGCACGCGCGAGTTGACGCCGTCCGCGGCGACGACGAGGTCGTGCTCCGCCGCGACGCGGTCGACGTCCTCGACCTTGTGCTCGAAGTGCAGGCGCACGTCGAACTCGCGACAGCGTTCCTGCAGCAGCTGCAGCAGCTTCTTGCGCGCGAGCCCGCAGAAGCCGTGGCCCGTGCTGGTGACCTTCGCGCCGCGGAAGAACGTGTCGATGTCGGTCCAGTACGCGAAGTTCTCGCGGATCCGCGCGAAGCTCTCGGGGTCCGCCTCTTCGAAGTTGCCGAGGGTCTCGTCCGAGAACACGACACCCCAACCGAACGTGTCGTCCGCGCGGTTCTGCTCGAAGACGTCGATCTCGGCCGTCGGCACGCGCTTCTTCAGCAGGATGGCGAAGTAGAGCGACGCGGGTCCGCCGCCGATGCACGCGATCTTCATGGGAGCCGACATGCTAGCCCCGGCCCGCCGCCGGACGAGCCGCGGTCCGCGTGACTCTCAGACCGGTCCCGCGCTCGTCCGGCCGTCGAGAGCGCGTCCCGTCAGCCGCCCGACCAGGCCGAGGTAGCCCGCGCACTCGCGCTCCCACGAGTGCTCGCGGGTGAAGCGATCCGCGCACTCCGCCATGCGCCGGCCGAGGTCCGGCTCCCGGTGGAGGCGCACGAGCCACGCGGCGAACGCGTCGAGGTCACCGTCCTCGAACAGGGCGACCTCGTCCTCGCGCAGCAGGGACGTCATGATCGACGTGCGCACGGCGACCACCGGGACGCCCATCGCCACGAACTCGGGCACCTTAAGCGACAGCGCCATGTCGATGTGCACGTCGACGTGCGGCGTGAACACCCCGACCGAAGCGCGGCTCATCGCCGCCGGCACTTCCTGGAGCGGCAGCGGTGGGCCGATCTCGAGGCGGTCCTCCACGCCGAGCTGCTTCGCGAGCGCGCGCAGCTCCGCGAGCGGCCGCCCCTCGCCCTCGGACAGCTTGCAGTGCACCAGGAGCCGAAGGCCGGGGATCTCGCGCGCGGCCAACGGCAGCACCCGCACGCACTGGTCGACGCCGTGGCGATGCGAGACGGTGCCCAGGTAGAGCATGACGAAGTCGCCCTGCCGCTCCGGCCCTCGCCAGGGGTGCGCGCTCCGATCGAACAGCGTCGTGTCGGCGGCGTTCATGCACGCGATCGAACGGTCCTCCCGCACGGTGCCGCGCGCCACCGCGCACTGCCGGAAGCGCTCGGTAGCGAACACGCACGCGCTCGCGAAGCGGTGCGACAGCCACTCCTGGACCCGGAGCGGCCAGATGCCAGGGTGACGGAGGCTCGTGCGGAACTTGCTGGCGTAGACCTCGGGCATCAGGTCGTGCACGTCGAGCAGCACGACGCGGCCGAACAGGCGCGGCACGATCGCCGCGAAGACGAGGAAGTCCGGCATGTTGTGCACGTGCACGACGTCGTAGCGCCGACCGCGCAGGGTCAGTACGGCGCCGCACAACACGGTGAACCAGACGTATTCGAAGAGATACCGCAGCGTGCCGCCGCGCCGACGCGCGAGCGGCAGCCGGTGCACGCCGACGCCGCGCAGCTGCTCACGTCGCGACTTGCCCGGAGCGCGCAGGGCGAGCACATCGACGGTGTGGCCGCGCGCGGCCAGCGACTCGGCGTAGCGGCGCACGCGCGCGTCGCCCTCGTAGTAGGCGTGCACGACCATGCAGACCCGCAGGGCTGTGCCCTCGGCAGTCACGCGATGCCGCTCAGTTCGCGCCGCCGATCGCGGGCGCGCCGAGCTGGATCGGCAACAGACGGCGAACGTAGAGCTCCACGAGGTTGCCGAGCTCGGCGATCGTCGACGTCTGCGCGTAGACGACGTCGCCGGGCAGCAGCAGGAAGTCGGGCGACTCGTCGAGCAGGACGGCGTCCATGTTGACCCGGAAGGTGCGCTGCGTGCCGTCGGGGTTGATCCGCAGGATGCGGATGTCGGAGTGCTTGACCGTGAGGTTGAAGCTGCCGGCCTGGGAGATCGCCTGGGTCATCGTCATGCCCGGCTGGAACGGGATCGCGCCCGGCGCCTGCACTTCGCCGCAGACGTAGACCGACTGCACCGCCGCCTCGGTCAGCTGCACGCCGATACGCACGTCGTTGAACTCGCGCTTGTAGGCGTCGAGAACGAGCGTGCGCACTTCGCCGACGGACTTGCCGGCGACCTGCAGCGGCCCCGGCAGCCGACGCAGGTCGATCGTCCCGGTCGGGGACACGATGACCTCCTGACCGGAGTCCGCGCGTTCGCCCCGTTCGACGTCCGGGGTCGGGAGGTCGACGCGCACCGACAGGCGATCGCCCGCGCGCACGACGTAGTCCCGCTGCATGTAGGCCGCCCACTCCATCGCGACCGCCTTCGCGTCGAACGGCGGCGCGGCCGCGCAGGCGGTCATCGCGACGGCGAGGACGATGGCGGACGAAACGCGCAGGAGCATCGTGTTCACGAGTCGGGCAGGGTAGGTCGGTCGACGTGGGTGCGCCAGCGAACTGCCGACGCCACGGGCCCGTCATGCCGTCTTCGACCACGGCCCGGCCGTTGCTGGAGGCCGGCAGGCCTGGGAACATGCTTCAAGGCGGGGGCCGGCCGGCGCCGAGTTGCTCCCTGCGAGGCCGCGCCGAGCCGCCCACGATGGCAGATCCTCACGAACCGACGTAGCGCCGTGCTCGGCCACCACTTCCAGGACGACGTGCCCGCGCAGGCGGGCGCCGACTTCGGCGGCGCCACCGAGATCCACCCCGTCGGGGTCGCGGCGCTCGGCATGCTGGCGGCGCTCGCGATGCTGCTGCCACGCCGCTGGTCGTCGCTGCCGGTCATCGTGCTGCTGTGCTTCATCCCGGCCGGGCAGCGGCTGGTGATCGCGACCGTCGACTTCACGTTCATCCGCATCCTGATGATGGTCGTGTGGTTCCGGCTGTTCCTGCGCCGCGACTTCCGACCGATCGTCTGGAACCACCTCGATCGCGCGATCATCGTCTGGGCCTTCGTCTCGGTCGTGACGGGCTTCTTCCTCGGATGGACGGTGTCGATCCTAGTCAATCGAC
>CALKYL010000057.1 GCA_938003515.1 uncultured bacterium | reverse complement strand
AGCCGGTGGCGCACGAGCCCGAGCTCCTCGAACAGCTCGCGGTGCGCGCACGCCTGCAGCGCGGCGTGCTCGTGCGCCGCCGAGCCGTCGGCGCCGGGGGGCAGGTCCTCGTCGGCGATCGTGCCGCCGGGCAGCGCCCAGTAGCCGCCGAAGAAGCGCAGCTCGGGCGCGCGCTCGGCGAGGAACACCGCCCGGTCGCGGCCCTCGCCGCGCGTGATCAGGAGTGCTGCCGCCGTGCGTCGCTTCATGCAGGCATCGTTCGGGGGCGAAGAGCGTAGCGAGTCGGCGCGCGCGGCGCGACCGGGTCCGCCGCGGCCGCCTAGTCCTCTGCGGCTTCTGCCTCGGCCTCGGCGTCCGCGTCGGCGCGCAGCCGGCGCACGGCGGCGCGCGTGCCGAGCACGACGACCCGGTCCTCGGCCGCGAACACGAGGTCCCCGGTCGCCGCGATCGTGCCGGCGCGGCCGTCGACGGTGCGTGAGACCATCAGCACGACGACGTCCTTCTGCGCTCCCGACGGCAGCGCGTCGATCGCGAGGCCGACCCACGACGCGGGCACCGGCACGCTGCGCAGCGTGTATCCGGGCGGCAGCTCCAGCTCGCCGGCGCCGCGCACGGGCAGCCGCAGGCTGTGCCGCTGGCCGCCGAGGACCTCCTGGCCGAGCGTCGTGAGCACGTCCTGGTGGCGGATGCGGCCGCGCAGCTTCGGCACCGGGCCGGCGGTGACGACCGCGACCTCGCGCAGCTCGGGGTCGTCGAAGCGCGGCATGACGGCGGCGATCGAGTCGTCGCCGGTGACCGCGACGACCGGCCGCGTCAGGTCCGCCGCGATGACGACCGACGTCAGCGTCGGGTCGTTGAGGAACGCCTTGACGTCCTGCAGCTCGATGCGGCCGACGAGCTTCTGCTGGTCGTCGACGACGTACACCGTGTCGCCGCGGTTCGTCTGCAGGAGCTGCATGACCTCGGCGAAGCCGGCGGTGTGCCGGACCGTCAGGCAGTCCTTGCGCAGCACGTCCCGGACGTAGAGCGTGCGGATCGCGAGGTCCTCGATGCCGGCGGGCAGGTCGCCGCCGTGCCGCTTCATGGCCGCGGTGTAGTAGCTGTCCTCGTCGAGCAGGCTCGCGGTGATGCTGGCGACGATGCTGCACAGCATGACGGGCAGCGTCAGCTCGTAGTGGCCGGTCAGTTCGAAGACCAGCACGACCGCGGTCACCGGCGCGTGCATCGTCGCCGCCGTCAGGCCGGCCATGCCGACGAACGCGTAGGTGGCGGTCTCGCGCGGCGCCGCGTCGGTGAAGCCGGCGAGGCACCACGCGAACAGCGCGCCGAACGCGGCGCCGATCACCAGGTTCGGCGTGAAGATGCCGCCGAGGCCGCCCGAGCCGACGGTGCCGACCGTCGCGACGAGCTTCCAGAAGAACAGCGTCAGCACCAGCGCCAGCGACGGCGCGCCGGTCCCGGCCACGGCGACGACCTCGTCGATGACCTCGAAACCGTTGCCCCAGGTCTCGGGCATGAAGATGCCGACGGCGCCGACGACGAGGCCGCCGAGCGCCATCGTCAGCGGCACCGGCATGCCGAGCGCGCGGAAGCCGCGCCGGCCGTGGTGCAGCGCCGCGCGGAACAGCACGCCGCCGACGCCGCACAGCACGCCGAGCAGCAGCGCCGCGAGCACGAGGCCGAGCGGCAGCTGCTCGACCAAGGCGGCGGTCTGGCCGTAGATGCGCCCTTCGCCGAGCATCTGGCTGCGCACGATCGTCGCGAGCACCGACGCGACGACGATCGGCGCGAACACGTCCATCGCGAAGTTGCCGAGCACGATCTCCATCACGAAGATCGCGCCGGCGATCGGCGCGTTGTAGGAGGTCGCCATGCCGGCGGCGACGCCGCAGCCGAGCAGCACCGCGCGCGGCTTGGTGCCGAGCCGCGCCCAGCGCGCGAGGATCGACGCGACGGTCGCGGCGATCTGCGAGTTGGCGCCCTCGCGGCCGATGCTGCCGCCCGAGCCGATCGTGCAGGTCGACGACACGATCTGCACGAGGCTGTCGCGGATGCGCAGCACGCCCTTGCGCAGCTGCACGAGCGCGACGAGGTCGGCGACGCCGAACGGCGCCCGGCGGCCGCGCAGCAGCAGCAGCACGAGCCCCGCGGCGAAGCCGCCGGCGGTCGGCACGAGCAGCGTCTGCCACCACGTGAGGTTGTCGCGCACCGCCTCCGACAGCTCCGGGCCCGCGCCGCCGGTCAGCCGCGACTGCACCCAGTTGAGGCCGCGCTGGAAGAAGCTGCCGAGCACGCCGCCGGCGACGCCGATCCCCGCGGCGAGCAGGAAGATCGCGAACGCGCGCAGCGGCAGGCCCTTGTGGGACGGCATCGAGGGACCGCACAGTGGGGGCCGCGCCGACCGCGGTCAAGCGCGGCGCCGTCGCTTCTCCGTCCGCGCCGTTCGCCGGCCGGCGGCGGCTCGTCGCGGCCTGCCCGGTCCGAGCAGAGCCGCCGAACGCGCGCGCGCCGACGACGAAGCACGCCGCGTCGCGAGGGGTCGGAGGTAGGCTTCCGGCGCATGCACGCCGGGCGTCGGGCACTGGACCTCCTCGCCGAGCTGGCGCTCGCCGGCGCGGTCGGGCTCGTCGTGCTGTGGCTGGTCGGCGTGCTCGTGCCGCCGGCGCAGGTGCCGTTCCCCGGCCACGGCGAGGCGTTCGCGGCGATGGCCGCACGGCCCCTGTCGCTCGACGGCGAGTTCCCGCAGCGGCTCTTGTGGCCGCTCCTGGCGTGGCTGGCGGCGGGGCTCGGCGCGGGGCCCGCGGCGTTCTCGCAGCTGTGCAGCGCGTTCCTGATCGCAGTCGTGTTCTGGTTCGCGCGGCGCCGGATCGCCGCGGCCGGCGACGCGCTGCTGGTGGCGGCGAGCGTCGCCGTCAGCGGCGCGGTGCTCGTCTACCAGCCGATGGCGTGCTTCTCGGACCCGCTGTCGCTCGCGTCGCTCGTGCTGCTGGTGCACTTCGCACCGCGGCCACGCGTGTTCTGGCCGCTGGTGTTCGTCAGCGCGCTGGCGCACGAACTGGTGTTCTTCTTCGCGCCGTGGCTGGTCTACCTGCGGCGGGCGCACGGCGGCTCGCTGCTGCGCGAGCTCGGCTGGCTCGGCGGCGCGCTCGGCTGCTACCTGCTCGTGCGGCTGCCGATGCAGGCGCGCTACGGCGCGCTCTACTACCTCGACGCCAACTTCTGGGTGCCGTGGGGCCTGCCGGCGATGTGGGCCCTGTGGGCGTTCGTCGCGCTGATCGAGTTCGGTCCGCTGCTGGCCGTGGTCGTGCGCGCGTGGCGCACCGGCGAGCTCGCCCGACCGCAGGCGCTCGGTGGGCGGTGGGGCCCCTGGCTCTACCTGCTTGCGCTGCTGCCGCTGATGGTGCTCGCCTACGACGTCATGCGCTTCGCGGCGTTCCTGCACCTGCCGCTCGTGTTCTCCGCGCTCGCGCTGCTCGGGCGACCCCGCGGCCGCGCGCTGCTCGGCGGGCTGCTCGCGCTGCAGTGCGCGACGTATCTCTGGCTGCACCCCGAGCCCACCGAGCAGGGAGGCCGGCCGTTCTGGATCGTGACCGGTCACGTCAACGAGCTGCTCGGGCTCCTGGTCGAACGCACGCCCGGCGGGGCGCTGTCGTTCACGTGGCAGCTCCTGCTGCGCGCCTGGCCGCTGGCGCTCGCGGGCGCGGCGGCGGCCGCCGCGGTGTTCTCGCTGGGCCTGTGGCTCGCGCGGCCGCGGCCGGCGCCCCGGGGTTAGACTCGGCGCCTTCCGTCCCGACCGGCATCGCCCAGGGAACCCCATGCTCCATCGCCACCTCGTGCGCCGCGGTCAGGCTGCCGCGCTCTCCGTGCTGTCGCTCACCGCGACGGCCGCCGCCCAGAACACCGCGGTGCGTTTCGACCTCAACGTCGACGGATACCTCGAGGTGCCGTTCTCCGCGCAGATCGTGCCGCAGAGCGGCATCACCGTCGAGGCGTGGTGCACCTACGACGACTCGCTCGTGCCGATGAGCTGGCGCTACCCGACGATCGTGCGCCAGAGCCTCGGCGCGCAGGGCGAGAGCATCATGCTGCGCATGGACGCCGACAACTCCGCGCAGCGCGCGCTGCGCTGGCGCGTGCGCACGACGAACGGCGCCGTGCTGACGACCAACTACCTGTTCCAGCCCGGCGCCTTCCTGAACTGGACGCACGTCGCCGGCACCTACGACGGCGCCACGCTCGCGCTCTACGTCGACGGCAGCCTCGTCGCGAGCACGCCGGGCAACGGCCTGCCGATCGCGGTCGTCAACGACGTCTTCCGCATCGGCAAGGGCTCGGACGTCGCGACGCCGATCGAGGTCTGGAACGGCGACCGCGACGAGGTCCGGCTGTGGCCCTTCGCGCGCAGCGAAGCCGACATCCAGGCGAGCATGGACCTCGCGCTGAGCTCGGTGCCCGGCCTGGTCTCGACGTGGAACCTCGACAACGACTACCTCGACTCGAGCGGCGGGCAGCACGCGACGGCGACGGGGCAGGTGCCGTTCGTGCCGGGGCCGCCTCTGACACCGAGCCTGCTGCCGCCGGG